>NZ_JBFRSN010001887.1:0-272 GCF_041473595.1 Vibrio sp. 10N.222.46.A1 | reverse complement strand
TAATATAAAGGGGGTTATATTAGAAAGTATCTAATTTAAAGGTGGTTTTGGTGAGTGGTGTCTAATTGCGGTTGGTTTTTTGAACAAAAACCTCTCAAAAGTGCAAAAAAAGCGCAATTTTGAGAGGTTGAATGGAACATGTTGAATATTATATTTTATTGATGTTCGGATTCAATTGTTCACAAACATGTCGGGCAAAACCGCTGCCAGCTTCGCTGTAAATGTTAAATGCCGCATCGACGCCATTCTCTTTCAGTGTTTCGAGCTGATCT
>NZ_JBFRSN010001886.1:0-366 GCF_041473595.1 Vibrio sp. 10N.222.46.A1 | reverse complement strand
AATTAATCCCACTTAGAAGTAATAATTTAAAGTTATTATTGATAATCCCTATATTTATTTCCTCACTATCAGTATCATTTTCAAACCTGATCATACCGGAACGAAACCAACTGTTTTTTTTGTTACTGTTCCTTTATTTTACATTTGAATCAACTGATACACGTAGAATTAAATTAGGTCTGCTTTTTGCAAGTATTTCTCTTTACTATAAAGAACCTACGTTAGTCATATATTTGGCTTTTTCAGCTGCAATGATTATCCTGAAGATATCAAAAAATATCATTAGCTATAAAGATATTCTTGACTTGAAATTTTGGTATAAAAAGTTATCGTTTGAATTGTATTTGCTAGTAATGAGTGTACTGT
>NZ_JBFRSN010001885.1:0-272 GCF_041473595.1 Vibrio sp. 10N.222.46.A1 | reverse complement strand
GATGTAAAAACGCGAACATCATGATTGAACAAGTGCGACAGCATTTTCTTCCCGATGTGACGAACCACAACAGCTTTCACATCATAAGATTTAACGACGGACATCCATTGCTTCTTCTTATTGCACGGGCTGTCTGACTCAACCAAAGGAATAAGATGCTTTATTTGTTGTTGCTCATCGACAATCGCGATCTGTGGAGAACGGGCAAAATGGTTGCCGACATGAAGGTCACGACAAGGTATTGCGTATAACATAGTAACTTCCTGTTATTG
>NZ_JBFRSN010001884.1:0-446 GCF_041473595.1 Vibrio sp. 10N.222.46.A1 | reverse complement strand
GTATTTAGACATTGTTGAGTTTAAGATTTTTTCTATTTTTAAAAGTGAGGCCATTGATCTATCTGTAATCTTTCCAGACAACTCGCCAACTTTAGTATCAATAGTTAACTTTATGTCCCTAAATCGAAGCTGATCACGTAACACCTTCTCTTCAATAGAAAGCTCCAAAAGCTTATCAACTAAGCCAGATGGCTTCTCTAACATGTCTAATGACCTAGCCAACTTTGAATCAAGTGATACAATTTCTAATTCAATAGCGTTAATTTGTAGCTCTAACATATCTTTTTCATTTCTAAGTTCCGACTTAAGGATCTTAGTAACACCTGAATGAAATTGATCAATCTCATTCAATTTTGCAAAGTCCACGTCAGGAAAGTAACCTTTCAATTTATCAAAATATTTTTTATTAACTGTACTACCATAAGTCAAATTATCTAAAACTCTAT
>NZ_JBFRSN010001883.1:0-464 GCF_041473595.1 Vibrio sp. 10N.222.46.A1 | reverse complement strand
CCAAGTGTGGTATCACAGTCATAACAATTTTCATCGGTAAAACCATTGTTGATGATTAAAGGGGAGTCGTTATCTGATGTTGCCCAAGAAGTAGAACCAAATCCGCTTAACGAAAAATTATCGGTAAGTTCAATAATAGCGAAAGCCGGAGAGGCAATTGAAGCACATAGCACTGACGTAATTATTTTTTTCATATTATTTCTCCGAGCTTATAACGTATAGAACATTGGCATTTTCAGGGAGCGTCGAGAGCGGGGCGTACCCAATTCGATTGGGCTTGTCATCAAGCCAGTCAACCAAGGTTTCGGTGGACGCCGATTTAATCTCTCTTGGATAACGAGCTTTACCTGAGAAGGATAAGCTCGCCCAATGGGCATTCATTTGAGCTGCGTTTTTTCCAAGCAGTTGTTGGTAAAAAACTTCACGTTCGCTGCTGTTTTCAGGCCAATCAGAAAGTTCTACAC
>NZ_JBFRSN010001882.1:0-254 GCF_041473595.1 Vibrio sp. 10N.222.46.A1 | reverse complement strand
ATCTTTCGAGCGCTTTCAAAACCGTTTAGTGGAAACCTTAGACGGTATTTACCAACTGCGTGCGGCAAACAAGGAACGTATCTTTCTCGATGAACTTAAGGTTCAAGCAAACCAAGTGAGAGTCGATGCAGACAAATACGCTTGGCAATCAGAAGCTGCTGGCCGTGTTTCGTTTCTGCTGTTCTTATTAGGTTTCGAGCTTTTCCGTGCCGTCGCGATGCTAATGGTGTTATTCAGTGACTTAACGATTGGTC
>NZ_JBFRSN010001881.1:0-273 GCF_041473595.1 Vibrio sp. 10N.222.46.A1 | reverse complement strand
TTACATCACATCGCAGCCGATTTCATTGGCAATATCTCGGAGCTGCTGTTCGTTGTCTAATTTAATCGACCACTTGCATTCAGAACCATTGGCTGAAATGACATTTGCCCCTTTTCCTATCAGTTGGATTGCATCAACTTGAGCTTGTAGCGTGACTCTGTGCTCACCATCCAAACGAACGACCAGCTCATGTGCGGTTGCGATGATTTTCCCACTTTTAAACGTTATGACCATGGATTTCTCGGACTATTTTAAATACAGATTACTTCTTAT
>NZ_JBFRSN010001880.1:0-308 GCF_041473595.1 Vibrio sp. 10N.222.46.A1 | reverse complement strand
GAGTTTACTTTCTCTTCGTAAGTACGGAAGTAACCTAACAGGTTTGGACGACCAAATTCGTTGTTGAATGCTGCGCCACCAAGAGGACCTTCAAGCATGATATCCAGAGCAGTAACGATACGGCTTGGCTTACCAAAGTCAGTTTCCCAAGGTTGAACGAAGTTCGGGATCTTAAGGTTAGATACAGAGAAAGCAACCAGGCCCGCTTTTGGCTTACCGCCAATACCAGTTGCGCCTTCATCGCGGATTTCACCGCCTGAACCTGTTGATGCACCCGGCCATGGAGAGATTGCCGTTGGGTGGTTGTG
>NZ_JBFRSN010001879.1:0-456 GCF_041473595.1 Vibrio sp. 10N.222.46.A1 | reverse complement strand
GAACATAAGTCGGTTTATTTTGTTGATCACATCTTTGAGTTGTCCACCTCTAGCCAAATTGATTCTTATCGTTGAAGCAAAGAAAAAGTACTCTAAGTACGGAAACGTATTGCTACTTCGTTCAAGAACGTCATCAGGGTCTTCACCAATAAGTAAACGCTCAGCCATGAATTTGAACTCTTTGCCCACTTCGTTATCAAGCTGCTTACCTACATACTCGAAGGCATGAATGATGCTTTGCCCTGAAGAAATGGCCCCACTCAAAATGTTCAAAGCGTCTGGAAAGTTAGTTTTAAAACGCTCTACTTGCCTTGCTTTTAGATTGTTATAAAAGACAAAGAACAAGAGAGGCTCAACAACAATCAGACAAACTATAAAGTCCTGACGTAAAAAAAACTCATTGAGAGCATAAGTTGCAGATGTCGTCACAGAGATAAACAAGACCAGCTTCAAGGA
>NZ_JBFRSN010001878.1:0-238 GCF_041473595.1 Vibrio sp. 10N.222.46.A1 | reverse complement strand
TATTCATAAAGGCCAAACCGTAGAAGTCGAACTGGATGCCTTTCCGGGTCAACCACTTGAAGGCGTGGTAGACAGCTTCTCCCCTGCGACTGGCGCTAAGTTTGCGCTCCTACCACCAGAAAACGCGACCGGTAACTTCACTAAAATCGTTCAGCGTGTACCGGTGAAAATTACGATTCCAGATCAGCAAGAGTTGAAAGGTCGACTGCTCCCTGGTTTGTCTGTGGTAGCGACCATC
>NZ_JBFRSN010001877.1:0-332 GCF_041473595.1 Vibrio sp. 10N.222.46.A1 | reverse complement strand
TGGTGGTTACAAAAAATCCGGCATTGGTCGAGAAACACACAAAATGATGCTCGATCATTACCAAAATACCAAAAATATCATCGTAAGCCATAGCATTGATCCCTTAGGCTTCTTCTAATTATTCAACTGCTCCTCTGCCCGATGGTTTATCGGGCATATTTTTATCAGAATAATAATTTTCAATGGCTTGGTATCATAACAAAATGGTTAATAAAAGTAGCTCTAAATTGACAATAACCTAACTTAGAAACGAATTATAGAGAATGAAAACCCGTTCAATATTTTTATTTGGTTGATCTTCAAAGGATACCTCACCTTAGAAGAAATAATTA
>NZ_JBFRSN010001876.1:0-423 GCF_041473595.1 Vibrio sp. 10N.222.46.A1 | reverse complement strand
CTATATATTATTCCACTAAACCCATATCCAGAGATTTGAAGAAATGCGTACACCCCCGAAAAAAACATACCAATAAGTAAAAATGGCACGATAAGAGAAACACTAGTGTATATAATTAAGTCTAGTGTTGGTAAATTGTAACTTTTTGACAAACGCTTTGGTAGGGCAATTGAGAATATTAATAAAGGTACAAATAATAAAACATATCTAACATCCATCCCTTTCAATATCTCTATAAACATCAAAAAACTACTCGAATCATTTTCTTTCGAGTTTAGCTCACCAATGAACCCTCCGAAAATCAAAGAGAGTGGTATAATAATCATCATACCAAGAATCTTTGGCTTCTTATAGCTATCATCTATTATTTTATTTTCGTAGTAAGTATCTTTATGATAAATAAAATGCGCCCAAATATAGAAT
>NZ_JBFRSN010001875.1:0-270 GCF_041473595.1 Vibrio sp. 10N.222.46.A1 | reverse complement strand
GTAAGTATCTTTATGATAAATAAAATGCGCCCAAATATAGAATATAAATATAGCTACAGGAACCATCACTCTAATCGCGCTTACAACCGTGAGTTCTTTATTTAACTTAACCATCTCGTATAGGTAACCATTAAATATAAAAGATAGGAAGTACATTATAAGTAAGACAAAAGTCAACAACACAGTCATTGCACAAATAAATTTTCTCAATCCAAACTCCAATAAATATAAATCTAAAAACTAGGTAATGTACATAGACATAATGACCCC
>NZ_JBFRSN010001874.1:0-435 GCF_041473595.1 Vibrio sp. 10N.222.46.A1 | reverse complement strand
GACTTGGATAATAATGTAATAAGAGAAAAAGTAATAGTATCTCCATTCCTGCCAACGGCTAAATCAGAAGGTTTCTTTGAAGAAAATAAACATAAAAGCTCTCATTATCCAGTTCATAGTTTAGTTTTATGTGCTAACAAAAAATCAAGGTTTATTTATTGTTATGTGGAGCTATTTAGTGCTTTTCAGTTTTATGTTCTACTTGATGACGAATATGAAGGGGAAGATATCTATAAAAATTATGTTTATGATTTGATTGGTGAAAAAGAAATTGATTATAAGGAATACGCTAGCTCTATTCCTGATAGTAGTAATGTTTTTGATAGCATGCCAAGTTACAGAGTAATAGATACTGATAAATTCATTCAATTATCGCATGTATCAAAAAAAGATCTAAAATTTTACTGTCATAGAAATTATCACGCTATTGAAGCA
>NZ_JBFRSN010001873.1:0-444 GCF_041473595.1 Vibrio sp. 10N.222.46.A1 | reverse complement strand
CTTTTTACCGTCGTCTCTAGCATAATTCTATTAACACCTCTCAACGCATATTTGACGTGGGCTTTAGCTACTACCGCAATTATATCTACACTTGTAGGCTTAGTATGTTACTGGGTTCTTATCAACCGCAGTGAACCATCACAAAAAGAGTCATTCGACAAATCGCTGATTCAGAAAAGACAAAAGCAACTGGCATACCATTTCAAACGCATGGTCAGCAAGCAACGGCCAAAAGCTCACTTAATGAGTCGCTACGACCTGCCAATCTACCTACTATTGAGTCAAAATCCGAATAAAGACAAAAGTATCATCACTCAAATGGGTTATGAGTCATATAAGCTCGACGATTTTGGCAGTGATATTGAATTCCCAATTCTATTTTGGGTCAGCGAGCATTCCATTTTAGTTTCGGTAAGCACTGGCGAAGATCAACACCCAGAATAC
>NZ_JBFRSN010001872.1:0-265 GCF_041473595.1 Vibrio sp. 10N.222.46.A1 | reverse complement strand
GATTCATACAAGGAGGGCGCTTTAAAAAAGGTACTAAAACCCTTGAGACATTGCCACCTACAGATTTAGGGAAAGCTCGTATTCCATCAGTCTTAGATAAGGTGAGAGTTCTCCGAAGAGATAAGCGACTCTCTTTCATGCTGCAATGTTGGGAAGGTGAACAAGATGAAATTAGACTTCACAAGGTTTTAAACCAGCTTGTCGGGGTTCCTGTTGAAGATGAAAAAGACATTAGAATAATAGATATTTCAGGGCTGCCTAACGA
>NZ_JBFRSN010001871.1:0-251 GCF_041473595.1 Vibrio sp. 10N.222.46.A1 | reverse complement strand
AAGATTGGTTGTCTCACTGGTGGGAGCCGCTAAAACTGGGTTCTTGGCATGCTCCAATCCTTGTTGTTGAAGGCAAGGTTGTAAGCCAAGGCGAAGCGCTTAACCGCGGTGTGTTAGTTCAATCCGTGATCAAAGAGTGGACCAAACGCGACAGCCTAAAAGGCAACATCGTTTATGGTAAAGCGACCTGCCCATTCTGCGTTAAGGCAAAGAAAATGCTTGATGAAGCGGGTGTTGAATACCAATACCAC
>NZ_JBFRSN010001870.1:0-334 GCF_041473595.1 Vibrio sp. 10N.222.46.A1 | reverse complement strand
GGTAAGTACCTTTCTAAGATACTTAGGTTACTTCAGATTCATCACTCTCGGATGGAGACAATGCCTTCAGAAGCTGGTACGAATTACCCATATTATAAGTCCTGTTTATACAGTCTTGCAGAGCTTCAGTTTTTAGTTAATGGTTTGTTCGACTTTGCAAGGGACGAGAGTGACTTCGAAGTGGCAGTGTATAAGTGGGAACAGTTTGCTTCAATTTACAGGCTATATAAGATGGACTTGGATAACTATCCAAAACTAGAAGAGTTTACTAAGAGCTTGATTGAGAAGTCGTAGCAAGTCACATACAAAGCATTTAAGAGTGATTCGCAACGCT
>NZ_JBFRSN010001869.1:0-424 GCF_041473595.1 Vibrio sp. 10N.222.46.A1 | reverse complement strand
GAAGCGCCAGTACAAGCTCAAACAGCGCCTGTAGCCGGCGAAGGCGAGTACGACATCGTAGCCGTAACATGTTGCCCTTCTGGTGTTGCACACACCTTCATGGCTGCGAAAGCACTGGAAAAAGCAGGCTTAGCAGCAGGCCTTAAGATTAAGGTAGAAACTCAAGGTCAAAACGGTATTCAGAACCGCATCAGCGACCTAGATGTAGCGAACGCGAAGCTAGTTATCTTGGCTCACGATATTCAAGTGAAAGACGCTCACCGCTTTGCTAACGCGAACGTGATTGAGTGTTCAACGAAAGAAGCGATGAAGAAAGCCGCGGACATGGTGGCTATTTAAAACCTGAAACAAGTTAGAAGATAAAATTACTACCCCCTAGTAACTAAAATCCCCATTCGCCTTGTCTGCGAATGGGGATTTTATA
>NZ_JBFRSN010001868.1:0-1006 GCF_041473595.1 Vibrio sp. 10N.222.46.A1 | reverse complement strand
AAAGAGCTCCATACACGTCAGATACAATTTATAGCCAGGTAAAAACTTACTATATTAAATTAAAAAAAGATGGTCTTAATCAAACGGAAATATTTGGTGCATTAGTTGAATGGATTAATAACACCACCAACTGTAAAAATATAGAGATTTCAGAAATTATCGTATCCTACTTCATTCAAAACTGTGAGGTATATTCATGATTACACCAAGTAAAACAATACCTTTTAAAGATTCGATAGTATTCAAAATGACAATTATTTTAGATGATGACTTTGACGAAATTCCGTTAATTGATCTTTATAATAAGAAAAAAACAAATTCAAAGGAATTGATGAGTTTATTTATTCAATTGATGTTCTATATGTTTTAGGGAAGATTGAATTGGATCTAGAATTAGGTAAGGTAATAAAATGCTAAACGAGTTAAGGTGTAATAAATTAATTGATACTAAGTTAGAGTTCAATGACGGGTTAAATGTCCTTGTAGGCCCAAATGATGGAGCAAATTCCATTGGTAAGTCATCAGTTCTAATGTTAATTGACTTCGCATTTTCAGGAGATGATTTTATTAAGTTATCATCTGACATAATCGACAATGTTGGCATAATAACAGTTGAAATGGATTTTATCTTTGACGGTGTTATCCACAAGTTTTCTAGAGCTACAAATGATCCATCTGTAGTTACATTTATAACTGAAAGTGAACATATTGAAAAACCAATATCTGAGTATAGAGAATTTTTAAAAGAGAACTATAAATTCCCTGATGAATCAGCTAGCTTTAGGTCAGCGGTCAACCCATTTTTTAGAATATGGGGAAAAGAGAATAACAACCCAAATAAGCCACTGAACTCTTTCCCCAGTGAACCATATTCAAGCATCAAACCTAACGTATTAAAACTTTTTTCTTTACATGGGGACTTAAAAGAACTAGAGCTTGAGAAGAAGGCAACACAAAGTAAAAAAAGCATCCTTAAGGGAGCCTTTAATGAAGGTTATATAAAGCC
>NZ_JBFRSN010001867.1:0-251 GCF_041473595.1 Vibrio sp. 10N.222.46.A1 | reverse complement strand
ATTTAACAGTGGCCAATGATACTCGTGATCATTGGCCACTGATTGTTTGTGTTCGGTGAATACGTTAAAAATACGACCACCGCGAACCCCGCAAACACATCTATTTAAATTTAAAACAATCAATACCATTAAGAGTACAACAATGACTATTCAATCAACTTTGAACCCGATTGGTTCTTTACTTCTTCGCACTTTGGCGATGCCTTCTGATACCAATGCAGCAGGCCAGATTTTCGGTGGTTGGATAATGT
>NZ_JBFRSN010001866.1:0-451 GCF_041473595.1 Vibrio sp. 10N.222.46.A1 | reverse complement strand
ATCACCCTATCAGTATTCAAGCCTGTTCTGTTTATTGAACAAAAACCGGCATAAGTAGAGCGATTAATGGAATTTCTTGTCCATTTTCGAACACTAGGTTTCCATTTTCTAAGTCAGCGCTGATTTCATAACCACTTTCTGTTTCCTTGATCATTTCCATCACAAGCAATTCATCGATACCTTCACGGATGAATGGGTACTCTTCAACAAGCTCATTTGAGAAGCTAGAGTGAACGTTACCCGTTAATGCCGGCATGATCATCGAAGGATTACTGCTGATGTTTTCGGTTCCTTCCGGTACGCTCACTAACCACTTAGATTCGAATTGACCCTTACCTAGATCTAACGACATATTGTTCATTGAAAGGTCGAAGCCTTTAGCAAACAGGATATCGATAAATGGAATGATCTCGGCAACGTCTTCTTGCGTCATTACTGGATTAGATTGGTA
>NZ_JBFRSN010001865.1:0-341 GCF_041473595.1 Vibrio sp. 10N.222.46.A1 | reverse complement strand
ATCAACACGATGCTATTTACATTCGGCATTCGCGGTTTGAAGTGTAATTGGTTTTGGAATTAAGTCGTTCGCACGTGTTATTGCGGCGTTAGGCAAAAAAGGAATAATAACGTTATGAACATCAAATTTACCTATGGGCTAACTTTTTTTATCATCATTTCGGGCATATTGCTGTCATTTTTTAAAGCTTTTGATGACTATTTATGGTTAGCAAGAAGTGGTGCGCTAGTTGTTGTTGTCGGTATTTTATATGCCATGGCTGAATTTTATAATCGTGAATACCAGCTTAGGCTACTTCAATTTCATACATCTAACTTGAAGGAAATAACACTGCTTGAGCT
>NZ_JBFRSN010001864.1:0-313 GCF_041473595.1 Vibrio sp. 10N.222.46.A1 | reverse complement strand
ATTTAGGTGGCCGTGATGTTATTTAGGATGCGTATTAAATTAGCCTTCGGCTGGAGTCACTTCGTCTTGTTGCTCGACTTTGTCATCGACTGCTTTAACAAGTAACAGACCAACAGAGAACACAATCAAACCACACAGAACGAATACCATGCGTCCCCACATAGGGTTTGGCAGTACGAACATAGTCATTACACCCACACCCGCTACCGCGATAAGTGAACCCAACATACGACGTTGCTTGTTATCCAGTTTCTTCTGTTCATTACTTTCAGCTACTAACGGTGTCGCTAGGTTATTGAAGAACTTGTCGACA
>NZ_JBFRSN010001863.1:0-325 GCF_041473595.1 Vibrio sp. 10N.222.46.A1 | reverse complement strand
GTGTCATGTTTGCTGAAGGACTCTAGCAATTATACTCTTACAGCAGAATCAAGATTCAGCTTCTTCCTCTTCATCCGCATCTGGCTTACGCACATAGAAACGTGCGAAGAACAGACCGATCTCAAACAGAATACACATTGGAATCGCCAACAGTGTCTGCGAGATCATATCGGGAGGTGTCAGCATCATACCGACGATAAAAGCACCGACAACAATGTACGGACGCTTTTCAGACAGAGCCTTAGGCGTTGTCGCCCCCGTCCAACATAACAAGATAATCGCTACTGGTACTTCAAAGGCAATACCAAAAGCAAAGAACAGCGCG
>NZ_JBFRSN010001862.1:0-242 GCF_041473595.1 Vibrio sp. 10N.222.46.A1 | reverse complement strand
CTCGATCTAAGCGACCAGCAGCATAAACATCTTTTACGGGAATAAAATCCGCTAGCGTTTTTCTACCTTCGCCATCAGTGAACTGGCTGAGAGTATCAAAAGGTTTGTTGAATAGAATCACTTTGCGATCTTCGGGCGCTACCTTAGGCTTTGCGTTGGTAGGTTTGCCTTTATATCGGTGTTTGCTGGAGTGCGGTTTTTTGTGTGAACTGCCAGTGTCATTTTTGCCACTGTGTTGATTC
>NZ_JBFRSN010001861.1:0-336 GCF_041473595.1 Vibrio sp. 10N.222.46.A1 | reverse complement strand
ACCTTGCACATCTGTATAGCCTCGACCGATGAGTAACATAAATCGACTCGTACCATTTGGCCTTACATCATTGAGTGCCCTTAGTGGCTGCCTTAAAGACTCAAACACGTCACTCATAGAATACGTTTCGTTCAAATTTAAGTTCACTAGTGCATCTTGCAATGCTGGCATAAATGCTTCTAAGTAACGATTGAGTACCGCACGAACCAGAGTCTTCTTATCGCCAAAGTGGTAGTTCACTGAAGCAAGATTGACATTGGCTTTACTCGTAATCGTGCGTAAAGAGGTGTCATTAAAACCGTGCTCAGCAAATAAGCCTTCAGCCACATCTAAGAT
>NZ_JBFRSN010001860.1:0-331 GCF_041473595.1 Vibrio sp. 10N.222.46.A1 | reverse complement strand
GAGCAACTGAGCCTGGAGCCAGTAGAGTGGTCACGACAAGGAACATCACAAAACCGGACAGTGCCGCAGAACCATTCTTATCACGGCTTAAACCAAATGCGACACCCACCGCGAACAGAACCGCCATGTTGTCGATGATCGCACCACCTGATTTGATCAAAAATGCGGCCAGAATACTCTCTGAACCCCAACCAACAGGATCCAACCAGTAGCCGATCCCCATAAGGATTGCTGCAGCTGGCAGTGTGGCTACGGGAACCATCAATGCCTTACCTACTTTTTGCATATACCCAAGTATATTCATACGTGCCCCTAAGTTTGTAATTAATTT
>NZ_JBFRSN010001859.1:0-264 GCF_041473595.1 Vibrio sp. 10N.222.46.A1 | reverse complement strand
GCTTTGAATGGTGAATATCACTTCGTCTAAGTTCTTGAGCCTTAGAACCATTTTCGGCACCAAGCGATAAAAACTCGCATCGGTGCCGTAAGCCAAGCGCTTTGCCTCTTGAGTGACAATGCGTTCTGTTTCTATTTTTTGAGCCAGTATCGCTTCAAGCTGCTGATAAGCTTGTGCGTCTAGTACTCGCTCATGGGATGTGGTTGTCTCCATCTTTGCTTCCTTGTGCTTCTTATTTGGCACTGTTCAGGGCGTGTTGACCTT
>NZ_JBFRSN010001858.1:0-234 GCF_041473595.1 Vibrio sp. 10N.222.46.A1 | reverse complement strand
AGCATAGACTGAAGACAGGTGCCACGACGGAACAAGTAAGGTAGGCTCTACTCATCAAACGATGAGCAATCCACGTATATCAGCATGAGAACCGACGACATTACTTGCTTCATCTATGCGGTAACACTATCCCCTAAGCAACAAGAAAAGCTCTGATAATACAGGAGCCGAAACTTCTACGTTTTTAATTGACAGTGGGGGGTCATATCAACGCCTGCATAACACGTTTACTAC
>NZ_JBFRSN010001857.1:0-306 GCF_041473595.1 Vibrio sp. 10N.222.46.A1 | reverse complement strand
ATATCAATACTGAATAGATTTCAACTTAACCAAGATAGAAACTTAATTTTTGCACCATCTTGCGGAAAGTTGCACCACAAACGCTCATTTATATAAATCTAACAAAAAAATTACATACCACTTTAGGGGTAATTGCGTGCCACCGCCAAATTTTAAACCACTGAAAAATATAAATTAAATTTTATTTAAATGAACAACCCGCAATCTGGCACCCTACTTGCTCCACTAAAAACCAAGACTTAGAAAAAACATTTTTGTTTTTCTTGATGATTATGAATTGAGTGGAATCTCAACCCGGTATTCAAC
>NZ_JBFRSN010001856.1:0-434 GCF_041473595.1 Vibrio sp. 10N.222.46.A1 | reverse complement strand
AAATTACTACCCCCTAGTAACTAAAATCCCCATTCGCCTTGTCTGCGAATGGGGATTTTATATTTATATAATGTTCAAAGCTTTTTACTGCTTGATATAAAGATCTTTAGAGTAGATACGCCCTTCAACGTTATTCTTCGCAAAGCCGCCAACACTTGGTCGCACTAGGCGAGCCTGCATGTAGTAGTAGATTGGCGCGATAGGCATATCTTCAGCCAGTAACTGCTCCGCTTGGTCATAGAAACCTTGGCGTTCTTGCTCATTAGTTGCAGCCAATGCGCTATCCATTGCTGCGTCGTACTTGTCGTTGTTGTAACGAGCAAAATTACCTGAAGATTCAGAACGCAGAAGGCTTAAGAAGGTCGACGCTTCATTGTAATCACCACACCAAGACGCTCGCATCACATCAAAATCACCTTGTCGACGTGATACTA
>NZ_JBFRSN010001855.1:0-317 GCF_041473595.1 Vibrio sp. 10N.222.46.A1 | reverse complement strand
CCAAGTATGAGAATGTAATATATAGTTCAGCTAATACTCTTAATGAAAATTTAGATGTTACCATTATCCCCGAAGACAATAATCCTTCCCTAGAGATAGTTAACGCATAAAAACAAAATCCAAATGAAGCATCCCTTTTAGCCTGTACATGTGTAAAAGTATCAGTTTCCACAAAGTGCTGACTAAGCTCACCCCAACAACTTTCTATACTTTCAAGTGTTTTTGTAATATTAAATGAAGCTTCATATTTAGCTGGTGACGAAATAAAACAATCTGTTTTATTTTTACATTCAGCCCAAAACGCTCTTGAATATATT
>NZ_JBFRSN010001854.1:0-233 GCF_041473595.1 Vibrio sp. 10N.222.46.A1 | reverse complement strand
GTTCAGATCTCTTCACGATAGAAACATACAATCGATATCCGAGTGTTCGTTGTGGTTTGATTCCGCTAAGACCTTTAATAACCCTTTTGAATCTCATCACCTGTTCAACAAAGAACTTCAGAATGACTTCAAGGTTATGTGCTTCTCTCAATCGAATGACCATCCCATACTTTGGTCTCAGTATGGCGATAACTTTAAAGGTATGTGTATTGAGTATGATCTTAACTGTTATC
>NZ_JBFRSN010001853.1:0-261 GCF_041473595.1 Vibrio sp. 10N.222.46.A1 | reverse complement strand
CCTTAATCCTTATTAGTTATGTATACAGATTCAAGCACTAATGCCAACTTTACCGTTAGCCCATTTTTCGATTGTTTCCATTTTCTAAGATAACTCCCAGCGTAACAGAAACAGCTACACCCATATAAAATATTCCAATAATAGATTGAGCAATGACTACATACTTTGAAAAAACACTAGTCGGCGTCATTTCACCATATCCCAGAGTTGTCTGGGTAACAAAACTAAAGTATATAAAATCATAACTATATATTATTCCAC
>NZ_JBFRSN010001852.1:0-435 GCF_041473595.1 Vibrio sp. 10N.222.46.A1 | reverse complement strand
GCTTTGATAACGCCGCGAGGCCCGTAGTTCTTTCTGAATTCTGGGTCTTTAGGGTAAAAGTAGGTTTCAGGCTCTTCTTCCGCGTTTAAGTGGTAAAGGTTGCCAAAGAACTCATCAAAACCATGGTTTGTAGGAAGGTGTTTGTCTTGATCGCCTAAGTGATTTTTACCGAATTGTGCAGTGGCGTAACCTTCTTCTTTAAGAGCATCACCAATGGTAGGAGCCCAGTCAGGAATACCGTGTGCTGAACCTGGCATACCGATGGTAAGTAGGCCGGTACGGAATGGGTGTTGACCTGTCACGAACGAAGCACGGCCAGCCGTACAAGATTGTTGTGCGTACATATCCGTAAAAATAGCACCCTCATGAGCAATACGATCGATGTTCGGCGTTTCGTAGCCCATCATTCCACGGTTGTATGCGCTAGTGTTGTAG
>NZ_JBFRSN010001851.1:0-248 GCF_041473595.1 Vibrio sp. 10N.222.46.A1 | reverse complement strand
CGACTGGATGTGTTGTAGTACAGATGAATCCGCGAATTCGAGGTTTGATGATCATATTCAACTTCCTTAAAAAATCAGGTTAAGGATAAGAGTTTCGTGCGCAAATGGCATCTAATTTCTGTAAAAATGTGGTGAAAATGCAAGTGGTTGGAGCACTCAACTGATATTTGCCGACTAAGTCACCATTTGTTAACGCTTCTATTGCGACTTCTACGACAAAAACAAAAAAGGCACCTTATTAGGTGCCT
>NZ_JBFRSN010001850.1:0-233 GCF_041473595.1 Vibrio sp. 10N.222.46.A1 | reverse complement strand
TTATCTATGTCTTCGTTCAAAAATCTATTAGCTTCATCCGTTAAGATGTACTTTGATTTCATTTGTCCACCAAGTGAATTTGGAATGATGTGCTCAAGAGAACCGTCAACACCCTCATCGTCTTTAGTCGCTTTAATTTTCTTTCCGGTCAAATAACACTCAAACATAAATATCCATGTATTGCATAACAGCTATTAGACAGAGAAATTCTGTACTTAAATGCAGAATTTTTC
>NZ_JBFRSN010001849.1:0-465 GCF_041473595.1 Vibrio sp. 10N.222.46.A1 | reverse complement strand
GATAAGCCGCTTATGAAAAGCCAGTCGAAATATTCGACTGGCTTTTTTGGATCTTAATTGCTGCAAGTGACCATCGATTTGAATTCGAGCTAAAAAACAAAACTCAACATGATGGTGTAGAGCAATGCATCTTTATCGGTTTTAGGGGCGTCAATAAAGGCACCGTTTGACCTACGAGCTTCGAAGAATTGCATTTCACCATTGATAGATATATTTGACATCAAGTCGTAATCTACACCAACTAAGTAGCTATTCCCTTCTAAGTGCTCATTGGCGTTAAATTGCGCGCCGTATACTACGTAAGGTGTGAATACTCCTAAATGGTAACCTAGGCTGGCGTACATGGATGAAGAAACGTCACTGATTTGACCTTCGCTCGCCAATACCGCTTGGCCAAATTCATATTCAGCGCCTAGCGACCAAAGTTGGATGTGTTGGTTGTCTGCTGTTGGAAGCGTGCCAACG
>NZ_JBFRSN010001848.1:0-324 GCF_041473595.1 Vibrio sp. 10N.222.46.A1 | reverse complement strand
ACACCTAATCACTTAGACCGGCAATTGGTGTACAAATTTATTAATTGCATTGGTATTTTCCCTATTGGGGCCATCGTTGAGCTGAGCAATGGCCATCTTGGAATCGTATGGTCATCGAATGATGATGCTCCTGTTGAGCCTGTCGTTAAGTGCTTCTATTCACGAAAGAATAAACGTTTCATTGACGTCAAGTATGTGGATTTAAAACACAGCTGGCATACGATTGTAAAAGCAATTTCTCCTACGAAGGCTGAAATTGATGTCACCCCTTTCTTTTAATAGAGCCTGCTATTCGAGGGGTATGAGGTCAGCACATTCCATGTA
>NZ_JBFRSN010001847.1:0-271 GCF_041473595.1 Vibrio sp. 10N.222.46.A1 | reverse complement strand
GTGTACACGCCAGTTTTTACCGTTGTAAGTAGCACCTTTATCAGAAGCAAGCTTCTCAACAACTTTATCATCACCAGCGGCTGCTAGTAGAGTCGGGATCCAGTCTTGGTGACCCATGATGTCGTTGATCTTAGTTCCCGGCTTGATAGTACCAGGCCAGCGAACTAGCTGAGGAACACGCATACCGCCTTCGTAAGTTGTACCTTTCTCCCCGTGGAAGTAAGTAGCACCGCCATCAGGCCAAGAAACTGTCTCTGCACCGTTATCGGTA
>NZ_JBFRSN010001846.1:0-449 GCF_041473595.1 Vibrio sp. 10N.222.46.A1 | reverse complement strand
ATCGCTCAGAAAGAAGGTGTGTCGAATCGATTAAGAACCTTGCAGAAAGATCGCCGTGTCATTCTCAACGGGCTATCCATTCAGATTCAGTACCCTATCACTCCATCACAAGATATATACGAAAGTGTGCCATTAAAAGAGATAAACGAAAGCGAACAACACTCAATCATGGATCAAGCGTTAAAGCTCAACAACGACTTACTAGTAGCCAAGAAAAACGTCGAGAGAAGCCGTAGAAGCTTAAAAGAGAGCGGTACAAACTTCTTACCTACCGTGTCACTCTCAGCCAGCTATCGTCACGATGACGCCAATAACTACGATAAAACCGACATCACAGCGACAGGCGAAAGCAACTCAACTAGCGTTGGCTTGAACCTAGCCTTGCCTATTTTGTCTGGTGGTTCTGATTACTATGGATATCAAAAATCATCGACGGCAATTGAACGTAC
>NZ_JBFRSN010001845.1:0-407 GCF_041473595.1 Vibrio sp. 10N.222.46.A1 | reverse complement strand
CGGGATTACGTCGGAACAAGTCGAGAAAGAACTGAAGAAGTCATTTTGGGAGTGATTCGAGGCAACGTAGCTTTTAACTCGACGTTGCTTTAACTCAACATAGTTTTGTCGGTGTCGGGAGGTTTACGTTACCGTTCTATGTTGAGTTAGGTTTATGGTTTATATAAAGAAGTGGGAGATGATATTTAACTCTCCAATAGCTCGTTTACTTCTTCGTGCAACCAATTGGTGAACGCGGTAATACGCTCTTCTCTCGGGGAGTTAGGGTCAAAGCATAGGTTGACTTGAACCCCAGGTGTCATGCCTATATCAAAGGGCTTCACTAGCAAGCCGCGTTCGATGAAGTCACCAGCTAAGCTGTCTGTTGCCAAGCAAACCCCATGTCCCGCCATGACAGTCGTTAACCC
>NZ_JBFRSN010001844.1:0-265 GCF_041473595.1 Vibrio sp. 10N.222.46.A1 | reverse complement strand
GCCTATTTAAAACAGTGTTTTCTAATGTGTAAGAGAATGTAACGTCTTCAATGTCGACTGTCACTTCTTGATCTTCATTAAATGGGTTCACTTTACTGATAGGGCGCTTCTCTTCTTCTAACTGAAGAAGGTCGTTGATGCGCTGAAGTGCTGCTTTTGCGCTATACCAAGAGAATTGAATCCCTAACAACTCTTGTACCGGGCCTAACATAAACCACAAGTAACCAAATACCGCGAAAATCTGACCAATCGTTAAGTCACTGAA
>NZ_JBFRSN010001843.1:0-242 GCF_041473595.1 Vibrio sp. 10N.222.46.A1 | reverse complement strand
GGTGGCGGACTGCCTATGTCGCTGCTTGTATTCGACAAGAGCATCGATACTTGGAAAGCGGGTGAGCACACCGGTACATTCCGTGGTAACCAGTTGGCAATGGTATCTGGCGCTAAGGCGTTAGAGATCATCGAACGTGATGGTTTGGTTGAGCACGCGAACATCGCAGGCCAATATCTACGTCATGGGCTTGAGAAGATTCAATCGCGTGTGAACTGTATTGCTGAAGTTCGCGGTAAAGG
>NZ_JBFRSN010001842.1:0-379 GCF_041473595.1 Vibrio sp. 10N.222.46.A1 | reverse complement strand
TGCGATGTTGTTGATAAGCTCCATCATGTTGACAGTCTTACCTACGCCAGCACCACCGAACAGACCAATTTTACCGCCCTTAGCGAACGGACAGATAAGGTCGATAACCTTAACGCCGGTCTCAAGAAGTTCAGTGCTGTTTGCTTGTTCTTCATAAGAGGGTGCTTCACGGTGAATTTCGTAGCTTTCTTTTTGACCGATTTCACCGCATTCATCGATAGGCTGGCCAAGAACGTTCATGATACGGCCTAAGGTTTCTTCGCCCACAGGAACAGTGATTGGAGAACCGGTGTTTTCAACAGTTAGGCCTCGGCGCAAGCCATCTGACGTACCCATTGCAATACAACGAACGATACTGCCACCCAGTTGTTGCTGAACT
>NZ_JBFRSN010001841.1:0-269 GCF_041473595.1 Vibrio sp. 10N.222.46.A1 | reverse complement strand
TGGTGAACAACGTGGTGAGCGTGGTGACAATCGTAACGAAAACCGTGACAACAAACGCCGTCGTAAACCAGTTCGTGATGAGAAACCTGAAGAGCAGAAAGAAACTGCTCCACAGCAAAATCGCCAGCCTCGTAAGCCTAAGCAAGACCGTCGCAATAAGTCACGTGATGAGCAGAAGCAACGCGAAGAGCTAGCACCATCTAAATTAGCAGAAGAAGGTCTACAGCTAGCGGCAGAAGCTCAAGCTGATAAACTAGAAGCGCCTAAGG
>NZ_JBFRSN010001840.1:0-465 GCF_041473595.1 Vibrio sp. 10N.222.46.A1 | reverse complement strand
AAGCTCTAAGCTCTAAGCTCTAAGCAATACTGATAGATTAAAGCTTAATAGTAAACTCTTCTCCAGTATTCTCGGCAATCACCAAATGACTGCGCGATTCAATGTACTCGATCTGCTCTTCTTCAAGAGAATATGGCATAGCAACTTTGAGTTCATTGATCCCCTCTAGCTTGGCTAGCTTGAGTAAGGTAACAATGTTTGACTCATCACTTTTACGCGTCGACATCGATTTCAATGCCATCTGCCATAAACGATCTTCAGGGCTGGCTAGCTCTTTAATGCTATCTCGCCAGACGGTACTAAATACTGGCGCAATCGTGGTTAGTGCTTCCAGAAAAGTCCATTTTTTACTGCATGAGGCGCCAAGAAATGTTGTGTAATCAAACTCTACACGCGTCTCTGTCTGTTTATCCATGATGTCCCCCGACACTTTGACAACACAATATACTCAATATCTATCAACTC
>NZ_JBFRSN010001839.1:0-501 GCF_041473595.1 Vibrio sp. 10N.222.46.A1 | reverse complement strand
GTATGAATTCTGCTATTTTCATAATATATTTGTACTCATACTTTATTAACAAGTATTTTGTTTTTAATAATTATGAAAAAAAACATGTTAGACATGGTGTAGGGTTTATTGTTATGCGGTTGGTCCTGTTGTTAACTATTAATATCATTGTATATTTAGGCGTCGATGTTCTTGGTTTTAACTATTTGGTATTTATAATGGCAACAATGATTGGTGAGGCAGTTGTTAGTTTTTTAATAATGAAATTTTTCCTTTTTAGACCGAGTTTCTCTGAAAGTTAGAAGGGTGATAGAATATTATGGTTTATATTAATGGTGAATAGTTAACTTGTCATTTTTGATGTGAGCGGAGTACAGCAGTCAGGTACTATCTTATGTTTATCAAAACATCGACTAGGGCTATGGTTTGCCCCTTCACAACTTATATAGTTTGAATGTTTGCCATGTTAAATGCCTCCTTTATCCACTATAATTGAAGGAAATAACTATATGAACTATTATC
>NZ_JBFRSN010001838.1:0-302 GCF_041473595.1 Vibrio sp. 10N.222.46.A1 | reverse complement strand
CTCTGTTGTTCTTTTACTATGTCTGAAACTGAAGTTTAGATTACTTTCTGCTTGAAAGGTCTTCGTATTCACCTTCAATAACACCGGCATCACTGGTAGATGATTGACGTGTGTTCATGTGAGCTGCGAAACCCTGTTTTTTCATTTGATTCTGAATGCGCTTGCCAGTGATTAAAGCTGCAATAGCTAAAGGGATAGCAAGAATCAAGCTCGTGAATAACGCCAATAGGCCAGTAAACAACGCAACAATCGTAACTAATATATTTTTCATATTCATTCCTCTTTTCTCTATGTTGTTACTA
>NZ_JBFRSN010001837.1:0-214 GCF_041473595.1 Vibrio sp. 10N.222.46.A1 | reverse complement strand
TATCTAGCCCGTATTCCTCTTTGATTTGATCTGCGACTTTTTCAGCAATCATAATGGTTGGCGCGTTGGTGTTTGCCCCAATCAATGTCGGCATCACAGAAGCATCAATGACTCTCAAGTTATTCAACCCATAGACTTTAAGATCGTTATCCACCACGGCTAATGAATCACTGTTAGGGCCCATTTTACAGGTCCCAACTGGGTGATACTGAGT
>NZ_JBFRSN010001836.1:0-418 GCF_041473595.1 Vibrio sp. 10N.222.46.A1 | reverse complement strand
ATTTGATAGCACTATCAACCTTACGAATTTAAACATATTCCCTCTGATACCAATAGAACAGCTAACGTCCCAATAAACGGTGAGTGTACGAGTGCCATAATGAAGCGAAACGGAATCGGCACACGTTTATGAATCCGACTTAACTGCTTTGTGAACTGGCTTTTCTAGCGATCACTAAACCATGATTACTTGATCCCAAAAGGCTTGCTTCGTCGCAATTTGCCAAATGATAATCTAACCATGTCTGATATTGGGATGGCGTAAAGTTATTAACACCGTTAGATATGTAACGTCCAAATCCATCTGTTGCTGCGTGTCCAATTACATTAAACCCATTTTTGTTTACAAGATTTTCAATTTCACTAGGCGTTGCGAAATACCCGACCTTGAAAAAACTATCGGCTTTAGCGTTTGATAC
>NZ_JBFRSN010001835.1:0-314 GCF_041473595.1 Vibrio sp. 10N.222.46.A1 | reverse complement strand
CTCTTTACCTTGTATTCGCAGCCATGAGACCAAAGAGATTGAACGAAAAATGTTCCACAAAATAGATCAACTCTTTACTGAAGGTAGAGAGCAAGGGGTGTTTAAGCCTCTAGAAAACCCTGTTTTAGCAGCACTTAGCTTAGAAGTCAGTGTCACGCTGGCCCGTAAGCAATCTCTTGGATATTACCAACTTGATAAAAAAGCCATTGAAGCGGCGATTGAAGCAAGTTGGGATGCGATTATTACACACTAATTTGGAGTTCTAACTAGAATGAAAAAGTGGACTTTCTTCATGTTACTCATCGCTGTACTAC
>NZ_JBFRSN010001834.1:0-273 GCF_041473595.1 Vibrio sp. 10N.222.46.A1 | reverse complement strand
TAGACTTGTCTAAATCAGCAACTCGGATCATTGTGTGTAGGAATTTCATATTTCACCCTTATTGGCACCACAAGCATGGCGCCGTTATGATTTTGAGTGGAGGTTATCCACTAATCTCTGAGTGAAATAATACGATTCAGCGAGGAATTAAGGAAATTATCAAAAATTCTCAATGTGATAATTTTTTGTTATGAATATTATGACTAGCACGAACTCAATGACACAAAAAAGGGAAGCCACTGCTTCCCTTCGAGTTAGACTCTCAATTAAAAC
>NZ_JBFRSN010001833.1:0-303 GCF_041473595.1 Vibrio sp. 10N.222.46.A1 | reverse complement strand
TTGAACACCACTTCTTGCTCTTGATGAAGCAAATGCCTCTAGACGCTCACCAATCAAAAACAGTAACAGAACCATCGCAGCTTCAGCTGTTTCGCCAAGGTATAAAGCACCGAGCGCGGCAACACTCATTAAGGTTTCGATTGCAAACGGCGTACCTGAACGTGCCAATTGAACTGCTTTCTTGGCCACTGGATACAAACCAAGCAAACAGGTTACGGTAAACAAACCTTCACTTAGTTGAGGAGAAGTACTTTTCAACAGTGCTGCGAAGAGCATTGCGGCTGCAATCGCTATAATTTGTAA
>NZ_JBFRSN010001832.1:0-360 GCF_041473595.1 Vibrio sp. 10N.222.46.A1 | reverse complement strand
AGAGGTCTTAAGACCTCTTTTGTTGTTTTTATGTTGGGTAAAACATGGTATTACTTGCATAGTTATTATTTAGCAGGAGCAATCATCCCCATGGAACTTACATTAGATAACGTATTCAACTTCAGTGCTGGCCCAGCTGCACTGCCTAAACCGGTAATGAAACAAGCGCAGGCGGACTTTATTGATTGGAATGGTTTAGGGACTTCCGTGATGGAAATCAGCCATCGCAGCAAGGAATTTATTCAAGTTGCTGACGAGTCCGAACAGGACCTACGTGATCTTCTGAACATCCCAGACAACTACAAAGTTCTTTTTTGTCAGGGGGGCGCTCGTGCTCAATTCGCTGCTGTTCCTCTAAAC
>NZ_JBFRSN010001831.1:0-201 GCF_041473595.1 Vibrio sp. 10N.222.46.A1 | reverse complement strand
GAAGAGCCAGCGCGAGCAAACTTCAGGCTCAGCGTGACCAAGCCTTTTTTGGTACTGATGCTTTGCGATACGTCTTCAAAGACAAGCGGCAGTTCACCCAACCAAGGATGCTCTAGTTCGCCTGTTGGTGTTGCTTCTAGGTTTTCAATGAGGGCATTGGCATCGGCCAGAGAACTTGAGCCCACAAACACCGCTTCAATC
>NZ_JBFRSN010001830.1:0-329 GCF_041473595.1 Vibrio sp. 10N.222.46.A1 | reverse complement strand
ATTGAGTAGGTTTGCTTGCGACACCACCAAAGAAAATCCAGATTTCCGGAGAAACACTATTCGCATTCAAAATAAAGGAGTCCGCGAAGCCATGATCGCTTTGTGCAGCATATTCACTTGATGTAGCGTGTTCACTTGGCGTAGAAAAGTAGTAACCACGCTCGTCCAATAACCAAGTATGAGAACCTTTGCGTTTCCAACTCTGGTCTTCAACAAAAGGCGCGACCCATTCATCTTTAAGTGACACAACACTTGGCCAATCGCCGTCTAAGTCCATACGAAGATCTCGAATCTCTTCATGAGCCAAACGGAGTTCTGACAGCATCGCC
>NZ_JBFRSN010001829.1:0-275 GCF_041473595.1 Vibrio sp. 10N.222.46.A1 | reverse complement strand
AAAGGCTACTGGTTAGGTTCTCAGAATTTTACTATCGATAGCTTCTTGGTTACAGACTCTGCAATGCAGCCTTTCATGACCATTGAAAACTCTAAGTACGATTTTGAATCACATCTAGATGAAGCGACTAAGCGTCTGCGCAGCAACCTTAAGCTGGATATCGCAAACATCGAGACCAGTGAAGGCCAGTTGAACAACCTAAACGTCGATTTCGAAATGTCGAAATTGGATAGCGAATCGTTTGAGAAAATCTTTGAGATTTACCAATCTAATCC
>NZ_JBFRSN010001828.1:0-342 GCF_041473595.1 Vibrio sp. 10N.222.46.A1 | reverse complement strand
ATAGTACACACTGGAAGCTATACTTAATTGAACCTAATGTCGTTATTATTGGCAGTGCGAATTTCACTGCACTAGGTGTTAGCTTAAAAAGAGATACGTTAGTCTTTCTAGAATCAGAAGACCTATATAATGAATATCTAACCAAAGTAGAAAATCTTAAGTCATCTCCATTAGTGCTTAACTGCCAAGAAAAGAATTTTGAGCATCAATTCGAACTATACAAGCAATCATTCTTTGAATCTCAAGCGGCAAATCAATCTGTTAAAGCAAAGTCTACTCTAGATAGCTGGTTAGCAGATGATCACAATCAAGCAATTCCTTTGTTTATCTGGGACAGAGAAT
>NZ_JBFRSN010001827.1:0-303 GCF_041473595.1 Vibrio sp. 10N.222.46.A1 | reverse complement strand
ATTAAAAACGACTTCACCAACTGCAGAACCTACAGCGCCAATGGCTTCACCGTGAAATACTGTCCCATCTTCTAGGACGAGTAGTGCTGACTTCTTCAAGACAACCTCCAGAAATAAAAATGCATTAAAATTGATTTAATTTGCAAATCTACCTTCCTGCAACACCAAAAACTGCGTGTTTATGGAAATTAGACAAATTGGCGGTATTTTAGTGATCTGCGTGATACGTGTCAACATTTAACGCAAAAGAAATTAAACATTTGTAAGAACTAATTCAATTTCCTTTACCAAAGCTTCAAAAGT
>NZ_JBFRSN010001826.1:0-239 GCF_041473595.1 Vibrio sp. 10N.222.46.A1 | reverse complement strand
GACTAAGTCACCTTGTACTAACCTTTTTTGTTGGCTACTTCTTCGCTTAGAGAGCGCCTTGATACGTAAGGCGAGCTCTTTCATTGCAAATGGCTTGATTAAGTAGTCATCGGTGCCTGCATTGAAGCCAGCTTCTTTGTCTTGCAGCGTATCTTTTGCCGTCAGCATCAAAATAGGCGTATCGTCACCGTCGTCGCGAAGTCTTTCACAGACAGTAAAACCATCTATTTTAGGTAACA
>NZ_JBFRSN010001825.1:0-1057 GCF_041473595.1 Vibrio sp. 10N.222.46.A1 | reverse complement strand
ATTATATCTAACGATCGATTCTAAGTTTTTCTTTAATTGAAATAGCTTACTTAAACGACTCCACTCGCCATTTTTGTGAATCCTATACGATGACATAGATTCATCAATATAGTGAATCGGACCAAGTTCCGACATCAATGTTAATAAGAGCCAGTCGCCAGGATTTTCCCTAAAGAAGTCAAAATCTATTTTTTTCATCATATTTATTCGATATAACATCGACGATGTATGAAAATATGCTAGTCCCTTTGTAAAATCGTCAATCGTAAAAGTATTTTTTATACTTTGATTAACAATATATTCGTTGTCGCTTTTGCTTTGGTTTTTAATAACTTTAGTATTGTGTGAACAACCGGCGTGATCAGGTAGTTTTTCCAACATTTCAAACTGTTTTTGTAGCTTATTTTCATCAGTCCAATAATCATCGCCTTCACAAAGAGCAATATATTTAGCACCACTATTAAGGCATCTAGGATAAAGATCATCAATAACAGATTTTCCCCCTGTATTTTTTTCAGGAAGAATCAACTCCAATTTAGAGCCATACCTACGTCGAAGATCAAAACACTTATCTCTCGTACCATCAATCGAACAATCATCTAAAAGAATCAATTTAAATGTAAATGTTGTCTTTTGACTCATGACTGATTCAACAGCTTGTTCAATATAATCTATATGGTTATAAGTACACATCCATACGATTACTAAAGGAGGATTATTCATTATAACTCCATGAAAAACAGTTATTATAGATACGTCTTCCCATTGAACATAAGAACGTCTATGATCGAAAGATTACTGACAAACTCATTAGAAAACTGGTCATAGACCAAAGATTTGTTCTCCATAAATCTTAGTTCAATATTGTTATTTAAGAATGCACCTCCAGCATAGAGGTCCCTCCCACCGAGTGCATTTATATATACACTAGCACATTCCTTTTGGCATATGTCGATTATTCTATCTTGCCCTTTTAACTGGGAGTTATTGTAGCGAGACGAGCTTATAACGAACTCTGAATTAATATCTAAGTGTTTAGAAATATTAACTATGCTAT
>NZ_JBFRSN010001824.1:0-1038 GCF_041473595.1 Vibrio sp. 10N.222.46.A1 | reverse complement strand
CAGTGACATTTCTCGGCGATCTCTGTTTCTCTGATTTCTTTGTTGATGTTGTCCATCACAAAGTTAATAACTTCGGATGTGAAGACCTTTACAGGCAGTTGGTTGTTGTTGTTTGTGTCTCTGTCGATATCGAAGTGGGACTCGAACATATGCTGTGTCTTGGCCTTAAGCTCTTCGAATTGACTGGTCAGATGATTACTGTTTGTTTCTATGATGAAAAATATATTCTTATGATTTCGAACGATATTAGGTAACGGGTCAGAGCAAATAATGACAATTCTTTTGTTCAAATTTTCGCAAATAGATAAAGCCATGGTAAGTAGTTGGATTTTATCTGCGCTATTCAATATGAAAAATACCAATCTTACATCTAAGTTACTGATTATAGATATGTCTTGTTTGAAGTTTTTTATAGAAAAATAGTGGCCTATTTTATTAATAATAACGGAGTTGAAATCACTATCTTTGTCCGACAATAACGGAGTTACTATTTTCATATTAATATAATCTTCGTTTCATATCGGTTTTTTTGTCTAAAAACAACCGAATAACAAGTAATAGTAATTAGATTAGAAGTACCACAAGAAAGTGCAAGTAAATGGCAAAATAATCCTAACCTAATATATCGTTCAGCTCTAGATTTAGTTTACAGGTAAATAAAACCTGATACGTAAATCAAGGAGAGATTCTTATGAATAACCTATTGAAAAACATTAAAGAATTTATGAATGATGAAGAAGGTTTAACGGTCATCGAATATGTGATCGGTGCTGCTATGCTCGTGTTAGGGTTGACAACCATATTCAGTGGAATTGGTAATGTATTGTCAGCGAAACTCAGTGCTATTGTTAATGCTATTAGTACGACAACAGCCCCGTAGACACTATGAATAAAAAGGGAATTAGAAAGCAGAAAGGACTAACTATTGTCGAGTACGTTATCGGTGCTGCTTTACTTGTCATTTTTGCTTGGGCCATATTCTCTGGTATAGCTACAGCCTTATTCAGTAAATTCATAATAATTGTGTCAGGTATATAA
>NZ_JBFRSN010001823.1:0-272 GCF_041473595.1 Vibrio sp. 10N.222.46.A1 | reverse complement strand
TTGGCTTGTCTCAGCTATGATTCCTTGGTTCTTCATAGCAGAAATGTTGTCAAATGCGACTAATTCAATTGTAGAACAAGCAAATATTGTAAAGAAAATTGTTTTTAGGGTTAGTTTACTACCGATAGTAAAACTGATATCAGCACTAATTATTCACTTATTCTTTATAGCCATTCTTTTTTCAATTGCGTTTGCTTATGGTTATTACCCAAGTTTAAATTGGCTTCAAATACCATACTACTTAATATGCTCACTACTTTTGATGATTGGAG
>NZ_JBFRSN010001822.1:0-379 GCF_041473595.1 Vibrio sp. 10N.222.46.A1 | reverse complement strand
TTTCAGTATCACTCGAAGCCAACACCCCAGTTGAAACAACACTCCCCCCTCCTTTTTCACTTGTTTCATATTTAGCAAAGTACCACTGATTATCAACACCCTGAACGTATAGGTGACCATCATGGTCTTGGTACCAAAACATATATTGAGACCCCATTAAGCGCAGTTCTTTTGTACTGCCATCAATAAAGGTCATTGTGTGCCAAGTTGGCGCAGGTAAAGTAGTCGCTTGTACAGAGCAAACAGCAATGAGTGCTGTAATAAATGTACAAATTAATTTTGTCCTCATTAGGATAATCTCGTTATTTGAATTTCTCTGAAAGAGATAATTAATTTATTAAATAAAACGAGACTTTATCAATGAGGCATTATATTAACC
>NZ_JBFRSN010001821.1:0-510 GCF_041473595.1 Vibrio sp. 10N.222.46.A1 | reverse complement strand
GTCCATCACTTCTTGGCCAGCTTCAACGTTCATAAGAACGTAGTGAGCTTTGTGAAGTTTGTTGATTGGGTAAGCCATTTGACGGCGGCCCCAGTCTTCTAGACGGTGGATAGTACCACCAGCTTCAGTGATTGAACCAGTGTAACGCTCGATCATGCCAGCAACTTGCTCGCTTTGATCAGGGTGAACCATGAATACGATTTCATAATGACGCATTTGGTTGCTCCTTACGGATTATTAGCTTCCACGAAAGGCTCGGTCGTCCAAGGGAAGCAAGGAACTAAAGAAAAATGACCGAGTTTTAAGGACGGCAAATATTATAGAAAGAACCCGGTATTGGCAAGCGGTATTTGGCTAATAATGAAACAGTTTTTCTTTCGCCATCTAGCCATCTGTGATTCTGTCAATTTGTCACTCTAGGCCCTAAAAAGAAACGCCCACCAGCAAGTGGTGAGCGTTAATAAATTCATAGACTTAAAGTCATTTAACTCTTTATATAGCAAGTACCTC
>NZ_JBFRSN010001820.1:0-208 GCF_041473595.1 Vibrio sp. 10N.222.46.A1 | reverse complement strand
GTAGCCGGATTGCTGCGAGTAAGACTATAGACCCCGATGAGCGCAAGCTCTCGGGGTTTTTCTTTATCTGTCGTTTCATTTATTCCTCTCTCAAACAAATAAATCAAAGACCTTTGATTACAATTCTGACATTTAAAGCATTCACTTCTTAACCACTTCCGAGTAACGTAAGTCGAACTAGGCTCAACTAGTTTCATAACCATAATTA
>NZ_JBFRSN010001819.1:0-402 GCF_041473595.1 Vibrio sp. 10N.222.46.A1 | reverse complement strand
CACCTGAAGGGGTTGAGCTCAATAGTGGCGATATCTTCGATTATCGTTCTACCTATTGCGAAATTACCTGTAAATCGATTGGTCCTATCTGCATTGAGCATTGTGGCAAACACGATAAGTATGCGACGCATCCCGCTTACCAGTCTTTTGGTTTAGAGTCTTATATTGGCATCCCGATTTTCGTTAATGATGAGCTTTACGGCACCTTAAACTTTTCAAGCCCGGCTCCTTATCATCGTGAATTCAAAGAGTTCGATATCGACGCTATGAGGTTAATGGCCTCATGGATCGAAGTGGAACTGGTTAGAAGACAGCAAGAACGAAAACTCAAAGAGCTGAATGAGAAGTTAGAGTACCAAGCTCTGTACGATCCTCTGACACACTTGCCGAATAGACGTTGCT
>NZ_JBFRSN010001818.1:0-426 GCF_041473595.1 Vibrio sp. 10N.222.46.A1 | reverse complement strand
AAATACATAACTCGATCAACATTCCGGTCAATTCAGGTAACAAATTTTCCGAAAAATAGTCGGCTGGATTATTTAAATAAAACCCAATTCGGACACAAGCTAATAAAAGTATAGCAACAACAATTGTAAATGTTCCTTGTTTCGTATTACCCGGAATCCAATTCATTTTTCAACACTTTTAGTATAAATAATCAATTATCTTTGTTTCTTCCACGACTTTAGAAATGCAAGATGATTCGAGTCTAAAGCTAGGAACTCGTATTTTTTTACTAACTCTTGAGTTTCTATACTTAACCTTCCTAATTTATCGATAGCTATGAATACTTGTTTCTTAGATTTTGAATATTCTTTTACTATTTTTTCTATTGCATGGTCTTCCATATTAGAAAAGACAATTAGATCATGTATCAAAGCAGGAAGATATGT
>NZ_JBFRSN010001817.1:0-297 GCF_041473595.1 Vibrio sp. 10N.222.46.A1 | reverse complement strand
TCCCAGCTCTGAATAACCATCAATAGGATTGATTGACCAGTACCGATCGCCTCACCCGTAGACAATGCACCCGATTCCGCTTGTAACCAACCGTCTGAACCACGGTTAACTTCAACACTCAGCTCTAGGTAGTTACGGTAATCCAGTAACTCTTCACCAAGAACTTGTGGAGAACGTTGACCCATATCGATATGCGGATTGACACGTTGGAACAACTTCGCCATTGCTTCTGAGAAGGTAAAGCGCGTTGATTCAAACAAGTCTTTGTGCTGCTCTTGCTGAGTCGCTAGCCCTGAT
>NZ_JBFRSN010001816.1:0-452 GCF_041473595.1 Vibrio sp. 10N.222.46.A1 | reverse complement strand
GTGCAATGTTGGTTGATAGAAGAAAAAGCGAGATCCTCTATCACGTTCGTTCCTCACAGTAGGGAATGACCGAGTCGGGAAATGATGATCTACTTCACGTTTTTTTTAACATTGAAAATAATACGAAAAAAAATGCATTTTTTATTAAAGCTTCTAGTTAAGGGGCCGTTAAAGGGATTGAGAGAAATGATATGTACCAATGTAAGGTGAGAGAGACACTGGTATATAAAACAAAATAACATGTGTTTTTGTGAGGTGAGAGTCACATAAGTGCATGAAAAAATGCCTAAAGGAGATCAACTATGGCGATTAATGTAAGCACAAATGTGTCTGCAATGACGGCTCAGCGCTACCTAAATAGTGCGGCTGAAGGTACTCAAAAATCAATGGAGCGTTTGTCTTCTGGCTATAAAATCAATAGCGCAAAAGATGATGCTGCAGGCCTACAAATC
>NZ_JBFRSN010001815.1:0-323 GCF_041473595.1 Vibrio sp. 10N.222.46.A1 | reverse complement strand
GTGTAGATCTCTAGCGCTGCTTTCGACGTAAAATTGATCACAACAAGACCTGAAAACCCGCCGTCGAACAAGACGAAACAACCAAAATCTGGCTTAAGACTTGTCTTGTTGATCTTTTGAACCATGGCTGAGTAGGACACCTGTGAAGCCGTCGCTGAAGTAAGTACGTTTGAGACTGATTGGCATAGCTTAAGAAGAATATCTTCAGTTGTGACTGTTTTGCTTTTTTTCATTGTTATTTGCTCATGGAGATGTCGTAAAAAAGTTATCTACTATCTTACTACTGAATTAAGACGAAAGTGACTATTTCTCCATTCTTGCAC
>NZ_JBFRSN010001814.1:0-348 GCF_041473595.1 Vibrio sp. 10N.222.46.A1 | reverse complement strand
GATCCATTAAAGTTCGTTGCCACTTAATATTCAAAGAGATCTCTGGTTCATCAATTATCAGGAAGTTTTTGTCATTTCCTGCCACTACAATCAATGATAAGAATGTAAATATATGACGCTCGCCGCTAGATAAATACTCTAAAGAGTGTTTTTTATTATCGCCATTTAACTTTATATAAGCTTCGTCAGTCGTTATAACTAATTTTTTTCCATCAACTAGGTATTTGTTAAATGTATCCACTAGGGCTGTTATAGATATAAGTAACTGTTTTTCAAATTCTAGTTCATTGATCATGTTAACAATTAGTTGACTTAAAAGTTCATTATCTCTGAGTTTCAAAGCGTCAC
>NZ_JBFRSN010001813.1:0-276 GCF_041473595.1 Vibrio sp. 10N.222.46.A1 | reverse complement strand
TAATGACCCCTCCGGCTCTTACCTGAAATTGGATAGAACCGCATACCGCAGTTTAAGAAACGTTTACAATAGCGCTCAATCTTCATTTCGTCAGTTAGTTGAAACACCTGATGCATCTTCTGACCCAGCAATTGTGGATGCAAATACTGAAAACTGGGCTGAGTTAAGAAAAATTTCTGAAGAGACACTCACCTCCCAGTCTAAAGATTTAGAAATATTAGGTTGGTACATTACTAGCCAGCTTTTTACTTCACAGCCATTTCATAACCTTGCTAC
>NZ_JBFRSN010001812.1:0-1209 GCF_041473595.1 Vibrio sp. 10N.222.46.A1 | reverse complement strand
ACTTTAGCCTTCATGCCGCAGACCAACATGGCAAGGCAATACTTAAAAGTCAGTTACTCGATCTTAATTACTAATCTCATACTCGTTTTTTATACGGGGCAATTCCTCATATGTACTGATTGCTTTAACTGCACCGCTTAGATCATTTTTACCATTAAAGCTATGCTTAACAGCAATGACATCACAGCCACTAGATTTACCAGCACGAATACCCGCTGTGGAATCTTCAAACACAATTGTTTGGCCAGGTGAAGCCGCTAATCTACCAAGAGCTAAAGTATAGGCTTCAGGATCCGGTTTATGCTTAGTTACATGCTCCTGTGTGATAACAAGGTCAAAAGCATTCTCTAGCTGCAACGAGGTTAAAATATTATCAACCATCCATGTTGCTGCTGAACTAACAACTCCACACTTTTTCCCTGCTAGTTTTAACTGTTCTATGTAAGCCTTAGCCCCAACATTTAGCTCAAGACCATCATTGAGCATCTGTTCGTAATGAGCTCGAAAGTGGTAATTAAACTCTTCTAAGTCAGGAGCAATATTAGCATTTTCAAAAAAGTGACCCGTTACAACCTGCCAACTTTCCCCCATAACATCTTTGTAAATGTTGTGGTCTACGTGTGCGCCATAATCTAAACAAGCTAATGCTAACGCTTTGCCCTTTAAAGGCTCTGAATTTACTAATGTTCCGTCCATATCGAACAGATAAACTTCGTAATCTTTCAATTCACTCTCCATGTTAGATTTTTCAATCTCGTATAAGCCTAGTTAACCAGTGAAAAAAACAATGCAACCAAACTAATATGACTACCTTACCCACAAAAGCCGACCATTACAAAAGTGCCGAGCGTTTTGGAATCCAGTTAAACAATCTATTAGGTGATGGCTACGATAGTAGGCAATAAAGTAGTGGCAACAAACTAGCGAGCAATAAGCTGTGCCCAACAGACGTACTCTCTAATTTTGTCACAATGGTTGATTTAGCAGACTCGTTTTCAATTAACGAACTAGCAGAAACGCCAGCCATGTTACTAGGGTCACTATATCCGACCTTAAGACCGGAAAAAGACAAAAGTGAACCCAGAGCAAGAAGAATTAGCATTGAATAGAACGCATAATCACTAGAAAATGCTAGTTTCAAATAGCCTGTGAAATACTCGAAAGTAACTACAATTAGCAGTGCTAATAAATTTGATAGCACTATCAACC
>NZ_JBFRSN010001811.1:0-753 GCF_041473595.1 Vibrio sp. 10N.222.46.A1 | reverse complement strand
GTAGTGCTGTCATTGATGCCTCTTCGTTATTGGCGCATTAAACCGTAAAGCCTATCTAACAGAATAAGCTAGCGCTTCAACCACTATAACAACCTTTTGTAAATTTCTTATCAATCAAAGCGATATAAATACGATAGTGCTTAGAAGATCATTGAATGATGATTTTATGCAATATGAGATCTCTTCGATATCATTTGTGCTAACAAAAACTATGCTTGTTATATAACTGATAACATGAGGCTTTAATTATGGAATACCGACATATTCTGGTCGCTGTTGAAATGTCCGACGACACTAAGATTCTGATTGATCGAGCGACCTTCTTCGCAAACAAACTAGAGGCTGGCATTTCGTTTGTTTATATCGACGGCACGCATGGCGAGATTTACCCTGAACTCGTTGATATTCAGGGAAATGAAGGCGATCTACCCATCAATGAAGATTCCGTTAAGCATTTGAAAGAGTTTGAGGCGTACGCCAAGCACCCAATCAAGCACATATTCGTGGGAACGGGAGATTTGAATGATAAGCTCAAAAATACCATCGAGGTAAATGGCGTTGACCTACTACTATGTGGCCATCACCACGATTTTTGGCATAAAATCATTTCCCATTCGAAACAGATCATCGACACATCTCCAGTCGATATTCTAATCGTTCCAATGGATTAGATACTGCCGTTCGAACTTTAAAAACTTCCTGCATTGCCAGCCTCTATCGGTATTATTGGTTGGCTTACATCCCCTCTTATTT
>NZ_JBFRSN010001810.1:0-319 GCF_041473595.1 Vibrio sp. 10N.222.46.A1 | reverse complement strand
TCAATAATCCCCGCAACATTAAGCGTGAATTCAACACCTTGGCTTTCTAAAATCTGCTTTGCTTCGACTAAACAGGCCAACCCTTTTTCGTTCAAAAGTCTAGCACCGAACAAAACACTCTTATTTAGAGGTGACATTGAAGGAGAAAAGCGAGCTAGATCAATTCCGGCACCTTTGACAACTCGACCATTTTCGTACTTTAAAACACCAATTTCATCAAATAGTTGATAATCTTCGTTGTTTTCAAAAATGAAACGTGATTTAGAAGAAGAGATCGACTTATAGAGCGTAGTAATGATACGTCTTAAGAGATTGAATT
>NZ_JBFRSN010001809.1:0-578 GCF_041473595.1 Vibrio sp. 10N.222.46.A1 | reverse complement strand
AACTGTTTATGAACTAATAAAAAAGATACCTACTGAAATTTGTACAGGTAAAGTATTAGAAAACATCTTGGTTGCTAGTCACTTTTTCAATGATCTAGAATTAACTGAAGGATTACTTAAACAGCTTGAATCTGAGCAGCCTGATGCATCTAGATACAAGAGTGAACTAGCTCACTTCCAGGCTAAAATGAATAATATAGCCTGGGCTAAACAGAGAATTAACTTTAGTGAGAACGACTTCTTAGAACTCTCTCTACTTGCCTTAGAGCTAGTTGAGCGCTCACCTAATATTAATGCTGTAAGTTCATATATCTACGCCCTACCAGAGTCCGATAAGATCTGCCTATCTTTTGAGGTAAACTGCGAGCCTGAAGCTATTTTTGACCTCAACTGGGAACTAAGCCTGCTCATTACAGAGACTAATCTCATGTCGAGTCCAGTAATTGCACGCTTTGATGTAGCCGACAATA
Organism: Vibrio sp. 10N.222.46.A1; assembly: GCF_041473595.1. NCBI lineage: Bacteria > Pseudomonadati > Pseudomonadota > Gammaproteobacteria > Vibrionales > Vibrionaceae > Vibrio > Vibrio sp. 10N.222.46.A1. Next base: position 108 of record NZ_JBFRSN010001809.1, on the reverse strand, counting down.
ACCACGAACTAACGCGAAGTGGAGGATTCTAATGGCTGTATCACCATCAGATATTTTGACATGTACTGAAAACCAGCTAAGCCAAGCAACAACAGAGTCTGAATACCG
>NZ_JBFRSN010001808.1:0-211 GCF_041473595.1 Vibrio sp. 10N.222.46.A1 | reverse complement strand
TTCACGCCAATCGTGACGCACATTTCGAGAACCAGGATCCGCCAACAAGATATCTTCTACCTCAACAGCTATGCTGCGAAGGATCTGCGGGTCTGCACCGCTAATACGAGCTTCGATTTTTGACGCTGGCGACGGGCCAAACTCAATCAATTTAAATTGGAACGTAGGTTGTTCAAATTTATTGGCCAAGTCCTTGTCTAGCCCTTCTAGG
>NZ_JBFRSN010001807.1:0-202 GCF_041473595.1 Vibrio sp. 10N.222.46.A1 | reverse complement strand
AATCTAAATAATACGCACGGATAAAAAACCGATAAATAACAAAAAGATAACAAATAACCTTAGAAAAATTTATAGCACATTGAGGGAGTGAAATTAAAATAATTAATATATTAATTATGCCTAATAACAATAGCGCCAACATTAAAACCCCATTTATTTTCTTTAAAATCAGCACCTTAATTTGGTGCGTATTATTTAGATT
>NZ_JBFRSN010001806.1:0-249 GCF_041473595.1 Vibrio sp. 10N.222.46.A1 | reverse complement strand
TCGTCAACCATGGGCGGTCGGTGAAATTCTCCCTGTTGCGGTCGCGGCTTCTTCGCAAACCGTTGAAAACTTACTTACGTCTCTCGCGCTAATTATTGGCCTCTATGCGGTCTTCATCATTGTTGAAAGTTACTTGATGATTACCGTCGCTAAAAAAGGCCCAAGCAGTTTGAAAACGGGGCGTTATCACTATGAACAAACAACAACATCACTTGAAGCCAAATTGGCACAACAAGTTCAACAATAAGG
>NZ_JBFRSN010001805.1:0-245 GCF_041473595.1 Vibrio sp. 10N.222.46.A1 | reverse complement strand
ACTATAGTTACTTTTTTAAATGAAATATTTAAAGCTATCTTTGGAAGTTAGGTTTTTAATTGGCTAAGTAAGATGGCTAAAAATTGGCGATGTTTAAATATTACTTATGAAGAGGGAAGAGAGGGAGCTGGCGATCTTATCCATATCAATGGAAAACATGAATATCAAAGAATAATATTGTCTTGGATTGATTTAGTTATGGGCAGGCTAACTAGTGTTTGACTTCGTTAGACCTGCCTAGATAT
>NZ_JBFRSN010001804.1:0-331 GCF_041473595.1 Vibrio sp. 10N.222.46.A1 | reverse complement strand
TATAAGCATTGCGTTCTAAGCGATTGAATAGAGGCGCGTTTAATTAAAAAGAGAAAATTAATGAATTTTTTGGGGAACTGAAATGATAATCGAGGGTCATAAATTAAGTAGAAAACAGAGTATTTAGATGTTTAACAGGCCGTCAAACTTGTTTCTCACTGTTTTCTTAATTACTGCATTTTCCTTATTAACTCCTATACTTGTATCCGCCCAAACCGCGTTGGTTTGGGCTTTTTTTTATCTAAGATCACGGTGTTTTTTTTTGGTTAATAGTAGACACAAAAAAGCCCTCGAAACCGAAGGCTTTCATTACATTAAAGTTCAAAGCATT
>NZ_JBFRSN010001803.1:0-375 GCF_041473595.1 Vibrio sp. 10N.222.46.A1 | reverse complement strand
ACTTACAATATTATTAGCTACTAGGGTGTGTCATAAAAAAACCTACTCAAAGTGAGTAGGTTTTTATTTCGCGGTTAACCGCTAGTTCTCGATTTACAACTTGTTTGAGAGGCTCGCTCTAACTCAATCTAAACGCAACGTTAGGCCAGAGTAGTTCGAGTATCCGCGCAGTAACACATGGTAGGTTACGCCCGGTTGCGCGCTCACACTGCACTGCTCATTGTTTCCAGCGCGATAAGGGCGACAATCGTAACTCGATGTGGTTGGCTTGCTGCCCGATTTCACGTAAAGGTCGGCATCACCTGAACCACCAGACATTGAAACCGTCACGTTTGATGCAGAATCAACGGTGAACGTGTAGAAGCTCTCTGAAGA
>NZ_JBFRSN010001802.1:0-466 GCF_041473595.1 Vibrio sp. 10N.222.46.A1 | reverse complement strand
GTGGCAGTGGCTATAGCCGTTTCATTGTCGTTCTTAATCGCTGCACCTCTCAACAAAGCGGGTCACAAACTTTATCAACAATCAGGTCGCTGGTTAAAAGAGCACGCTGCTGAGAAGCTCCACCAACGCGACAAACGAATTGACCCAGGTCGGGCTCAGGTTCTAATTCTTGGCATGGGACGCATTGGTACTGGTGCCTACGACGAATTACGCTCACGCTACGGCAAAGTGAGTTTAGGTGTAGAAGTTCGTGAAGACGCGGCACATAACCACAGAAGCCATGGCAGAAACGTTATTTCTGGTGACGCAACTGACCCGGATTTCTGGGAACGAATTTTAGACACAGCAAACGTAAAACTGGTGATCTTGGCTATGCCTCACCACCAGGGTAATCAAACCGCCTTAGAACAATTAAAATCACGCAACTTTAAAGGTCAAATAGCGGCAATTGCCGAATATCCAGATC
>NZ_JBFRSN010001801.1:0-328 GCF_041473595.1 Vibrio sp. 10N.222.46.A1 | reverse complement strand
AAGATGTCGCCAGACATCCAGCCCATCTTAAAAGCAAGGCCACCGACGATGAGGCCAAATTCACTGTAGTTAAACAGTGACAAAGAAGTGAGTAGGGAGGTTCGAACACGGAACTTGAATCGGTTTAGTACCAAGAAGTACAGAACGCCTTTCACTGGCAGTAACAATAAGAACAAGACTGCAAGCATAAAACCCTGAATAGTTGGCTGTTCTGACAAGCCAATATTCAAGAAGAAGCAGACGAGGAAAAGCTCTTTGAGGTTAAACAGCGACTTCGATAGCTCTGAAGCTTTTGGGTGACCGGCTAATAGCATACCTAGGATAAGGG
>NZ_JBFRSN010001800.1:0-208 GCF_041473595.1 Vibrio sp. 10N.222.46.A1 | reverse complement strand
GGAACCTCACGGTTGGCCGGATATTGAGATAGGCGGCCCGGGTTTTTGTTTTCCTGTCATGCGTTGGAATGGCCGTAATTATGTATTTAGTCGGTATCAATATAACGAGGCTCCTTGTTCTCTACAATAATTCACGATGCTACATTAACAAAGCCCCAATAATGTGCACCGCAACACGCTTCACCGCCTGTACGCATGAGTGGCATAT
>NZ_JBFRSN010001799.1:0-355 GCF_041473595.1 Vibrio sp. 10N.222.46.A1 | reverse complement strand
AAATAATATCTACCCTAATTTCACGACCTCTATCCATGACCGCATCGATACAACCCCATAGATTAAAAAGCATATTGAACCAAATATTTAAGCTTTTGGTGTCATGCATACGACCTCACTGGATGAGGCACTAAAGCACCTCAATGAAACAACACACATAAATGAAAGTAACTCTACTTATTTTAGGCATACCTTTCAGGTTCTCGATAAAAGAACAAACCAAAATTACCCTAACTTTTATAAACAATTTTAATTATGAAACCAGGGTTATATTGTTTTCTTAGTTGTTGTCTATTGAATAATTTGGTAAATTTGTATCATTTCATTTCAAGACAATAGCAAGTATAGGTAAAAC
>NZ_JBFRSN010001798.1:0-257 GCF_041473595.1 Vibrio sp. 10N.222.46.A1 | reverse complement strand
GTGTGAGCCTAATTCAACAAAAACTTTATTCTAATAACCCAGTCACGCACAGGGCAAACCACTTGAAAAAGTGGGACGCAAAGCTTCCGGCCTAAACCACTCGTTGGTATGGTAGCGGGGTTACCGATGGCAAAATGCAGTAACTGCTAATACTTTAGTAATTTACAGCCTATTGACAATTTAATTGCAACATTTTGCTAATCTCTCGGACCTGCTTATTTGGTGGCGTAGTTCAAATACACCGAGATAAATAACAT
>NZ_JBFRSN010001797.1:0-269 GCF_041473595.1 Vibrio sp. 10N.222.46.A1 | reverse complement strand
CCGAAAAATAGCCACCTCACCTATACCTATACCTATACCTATACCGACTAATCTGCCTAATAGACTCAACTAAATTAACTGCAACAGAACGCAATCTTGTTTTGGCCTATGTGAATACCTTCTATGTATTAAACCTGCGTTTAAGTATTAAATTATCGTTAAATTTCGATTTTCATTTGTGAGATTAAATTTTTCATGCACGATAAAATCAAATAATTTAATCGTAATAATTTAATTTTTATTTGCCATGCGTACGGTATTTAAGAATA
>NZ_JBFRSN010001796.1:0-370 GCF_041473595.1 Vibrio sp. 10N.222.46.A1 | reverse complement strand
ATTGATATTGCTTTCAATGAGTTAGATATGGAAAAGGTGGAGATATCAGCTGCAACTGGCAACCAGAGTAGTCGCAAGGTTTGTGAGCGCTTACATTTCACATTAGAAGGTATCATAACTCGTAACGAGAACTTAAATGGCCGTATCATAGATCATGCTATTTATGGCCTTCATCGTTTAAGCGCCAACAGCATCTAAGCTTGATTTTCTACTTGGTAAATTTTGCCAATTGATAGTGAATGATAATTGGTAATTAGTAAGTTAATTAAATTAGTAAGCCACGATATTAAACCGTGGCTTTCATTTTTATGAGTCTAATTGGTCTCTTACTAAAATCATTTACGTGATCTTTGGGATTAAGATACAGAAC
>NZ_JBFRSN010001795.1:0-504 GCF_041473595.1 Vibrio sp. 10N.222.46.A1 | reverse complement strand
CCCATACGGTCACGTAATTCTACGTGGTGGCGATAAAGGCCCTAACTTCGATGCTGAATCTGTAGATAACGCATGTAAGCAACTGGCTGAATTCGATCTACCTCAACGTTTGGTTGTAGACTTTAGCCACGCTAACTGTCAGAAACAGCACCGTAAACAGTTAGAAGTTGCACAAGACATTTGTGAGCAAATCAAATCTAACAAGAATCAAATTGCAGGCATCATGGCGGAAAGCTTCATTGTTGAAGGTAACCAGCCAATGACAGATATCAACAACCTAGAATACGGCAAGTCTATTACTGACCCATGCCTAAGCTGGGAAGATACTGCAACAATGCTAGATATGCTTGCAACAGCAATTAAAGATAGAAACTTAGCTTAAGGAAACAACACAATGCCATCATTTGACATTATCTCTGAAGTAGAAGCAGTAGAACTGCGTAACGCGGTAGACAACGCAAACCGTGAACTATCGACTCGTTTCGATTTTCGCGGCGTTGAAGC
>NZ_JBFRSN010001794.1:0-285 GCF_041473595.1 Vibrio sp. 10N.222.46.A1 | reverse complement strand
ATTAAGGTGATAGTTATGAAAGGTTTACCATCTGCAATGTTCTGGATTAACAGCTCTGTTTACACTAGCAACTTTGCATACCCTACAAGCTTTGGTTACTAATATCGTAAGCATGTAACTCGAACAGTTTTGTTCACCCCTATATATTGGAATTATTTTACAGCCCTTTTGGTTGACAGATTCTACCGCCACTCAGTTTTGAGTGGCGTTTTTTTTGCCTGCTACTTTTCCAAACCGCTTTCGCTTATCACTTTTCCTGCTGTTCTGCGTGGTTGTTTTTTAAAC
>NZ_JBFRSN010001793.1:0-548 GCF_041473595.1 Vibrio sp. 10N.222.46.A1 | reverse complement strand
GGATGCCGTACCACCACTTACCTTTATTGGTAAATGAAGCTGATACTGGGTCAGTCGCCATGAAGAACATACCGAATGCGAAGCCACCTAGAACTAGGTGCCAATGCCAAGGCATGCTGAACATTGCGTTAGTATCAGAACCGATCACGTTGAACAGTGTAGACACAGCAATCATACCGATCATTACACCAGCAATGATGCGCCATGAAGCGATACGCATGTAAACGATCATCGCTGCACCAATCATAAGTGCTAGAGTTGATACTTCACCGATAGAACCTGGGATGTTACCAATGAATGCGTCCATCCAAGTGATTGCTTCACCTGATGTCACGTTCATTAGTGCGCTACCGCCGCCTTGAGCCCATTGGCTAAGAGCAGTTGCACCAGAGAAACCATCTGCAGCAGTCCAAACTACGTCACCTGAAATCTGTGCAGGGTATGCAAAGAATAGGAACGCACGGCCAGCAAGTGCAGGGTTCAGGAAGTTACGACCCGTACCACCGAAGATCTCTTTCGCTACTACAACACCGAAGGTAATACCTAGT
>NZ_JBFRSN010001792.1:0-715 GCF_041473595.1 Vibrio sp. 10N.222.46.A1 | reverse complement strand
ATATATAAACGTTGCCTTGCTATTTTTTCCTGATCTTTTAAGTCAAATTTAATACCTTAGCGATTGAAAACAGTTTTTGCTAAGATTTAATCATAGGGCTAGTTATGAAAAATCAACATCTTACGATAATGAAACATTACGAAAAATGTTTAGATTTATATGGTGACACTCATTTAGGTGTCGATTGGCCAAATAAAGAAGATGCGAGGTTACGATATGCAATTATGAAAGATTTAATTGTACAAGAAGATCTTAACTCGCGTATTTCCTTGTTAGACTTTGGCTGTGGGGCTTCTCATTTTTTTGAATACTTGAAAGATGTAGAGCTTAATAATGTAGATTATTCAGGCCTTGATATATCAAGGAAGTTTGTGACCTTGTCTAAGGAGAAATTTCCAGGCAACAGCTACTATTGTGTTGATATATTAAATAACGATACCGAATTACCACAGTTTGACTACGCTATTCTAAATGGAGTATTTACTGAAAAATGTGACCTCTCATTCGAAGAAATGTTATCCTTTTTCAAAGCTGTACTTACTCGTGTTTTTGCAAAGGTAAATATAGGTATGGCGTTCAATGTAATGTCAAAAAATGTAGATTGGGAGAGGGATGATTTATTTCACCTTTCTCTGGACTTGCTCACAGAGTTCTTGTCAAAAAATGTCTCAAGGAAATATATCATACGGAATGACTATGGTTTATATGAATATAC
>NZ_JBFRSN010001791.1:0-577 GCF_041473595.1 Vibrio sp. 10N.222.46.A1 | reverse complement strand
AAATAAGATTTGCCAGGACAGATGTGAGGTATGGATGTGATCTATACTCCTAATTAGGCATCCATAGTTAATCAATGTTAACCATGCTTAACAGTATTTAAGGGTAAGTGTGGTTATTTAATGTGATTTTGGTACTATGAGCGGTATTGTTTTTATATTGGAACAGTATATAAAACTTAGAAAGCTGAACTAAGTCTTCAACTGGACACAATGAAGAAAGGTAGAAATTTCCACCTAAACTAGAATGGCTGATCAATAAATAAGGTGAACCTTTGCAAATAGCACCCCAATCTAAAGTAAATGAAATTCTTAGCTCACTAATGGAAGCTGTTAGTTCTTCTACAGTTTTGAGTGAGTTTGAAATCGCTTACTATAAAAGAGAGGCGGAAAAGCTCCCTGAAGCAAGTCATACTCACTTAACGTTGACTATTCTCTACACATCTTTAAATCAACAAAAACAAGCTTTATTACACGCTCACGAAGCCATACGCCTAGCGCCTGATGACCAAGTTATTATTGGTAATATCATATGGGCTCTTTCGTTTGTTGGTGCGGCTAAAACTGTTTATGAACTAAT
>NZ_JBFRSN010001790.1:0-534 GCF_041473595.1 Vibrio sp. 10N.222.46.A1 | reverse complement strand
GTCGATAAAGAAACGCCCGCTAGATTAGTCTAGCGGGCGTTTTTATTTGTGATCATGTACGTTTATCGTTATGGAAAGCACAAGCTACAGGCATAGTTCAGCAAACTGACCACGCGTAAGTAGTACTAAGTCTTTCGGATCTAGCTCGATCTCTAACCCTCTCTTCCCTGCACTCACACATATCGTTTCAAAATCGGTAGCGCTGGAATGAACAAAGGTAGGTAATGCTTTTTTCTGACCAAGAGGACTGATTCCTCCCACCACATAACCTGTCGTTTTCTGAGCAATATCTGGATCAGCCATCTCTGCTTTTTTACCTTTCGCTGCTTTAGCTGCAAGCTTAAGGTTTAACTTCTGGTCAACAGGAATAACAGCTACCGCCAAATCTTTCGCCACACCATTCAAGCTGAACAACAGAGTTTTGAATACACGTTTGGGATCTTGACCAAGCGCTTCGACAGCCTCTAATCCATAATTCGTGTTATTTGTATCATGATGATACTGATGCACACTGTGAGCGATTTTCTTTTTCTT
>NZ_JBFRSN010001789.1:0-445 GCF_041473595.1 Vibrio sp. 10N.222.46.A1 | reverse complement strand
CTTAATCCTTATTCGTTAGCATTATTTTTTCACTATAGATTCGATATCTTCACGATATAAAACCGCCTGCTCTTTATCGTATAATTCACTTACAATAGATTTTATACCCATAGTTATTTCTGAGATATCAAAAGGCGCATTTTTCCGCTTTCCCTTAAACGAATACAAGTAATGAACTCCGTCTTTGTAAAGGATCCTGTCGAACCTTTCAAATTGGATATATGAGCCTTTTTCACTCATAGTGATAACTAAACTTCCCTCTCTATACGGGAGATCTTTTGGTTTACATGTATATGTCGAAAGACGATAACTTTCTTCTGATTCAACTTCAGGGTCTTGATCTTGAATTAACTCAAACGCTTGCTGATATGTTTCTGAGACCAATTCTCTGTCCCAGATAAACAAAGGAATTGCTTGATTGTGATCATCTGCTAACCAGCTATCT
>NZ_JBFRSN010001788.1:0-357 GCF_041473595.1 Vibrio sp. 10N.222.46.A1 | reverse complement strand
CACTAGAATTGGCTTTTTGAGCTTGAGAATCTGCATGCGATGCAAAGTTAACAACTTGTTCTATGAGGTCGATGATGTTATTGACCGCCTCGGTAACCTCTTCGATGTGATCACGTTGAGTGCTATTTAGAGCCAAGGTTTGATTCGACTCGCTACGAATCTTGTCGCTGACAACCTCAAGCTCGTGTCCAATGCTTAACGTACTCGCGATAATGCCTTGTAGCTTTTCAATGAATTGATTGAAACTCTCAACAAGCGTTGATATCTCATCTTTTCCTGCGTAGTCGATGCGTACCGTTAAGTCACCATCCCCAGTCGCAATCGCCTTCATCTTTTCTGTCACAAGCAATATTGAGC
>NZ_JBFRSN010001787.1:0-705 GCF_041473595.1 Vibrio sp. 10N.222.46.A1 | reverse complement strand
CTCTTTTAATGCATTTTGATAACGAGTCGCATAGTCGGCCTCGCGAGCATAGTCGGCTTCATCATGTAGTTGTTTTTTTGCCTCTTCTAACAAGCCTTTGTAATCGACTGACTTGGGTATCAACCCAACAATATTGAGCAATGTACCAACGTTATCCACATCACTGTCGATGCTTTTTCGAATGCCTGGGTATTGGACTTTTATGGCAAGTTTGTCTCCAGAGTCGCTATACGCTTGGTGAACCTGACCGATGGACGCACTGGCGATGGGCTTAAAGTTGAAGGAGATAAACTCCACCTTCCAGTTGATTCCGAGTGAATTTTCCAACACTTGGCTGAGCTGTTTGGCTGGCAGTGGGTCAGCGTCTGAACGTAGGCGAGAAAGAATATCGGCTAATTCAGGTTCTAAGACATCGCCTGCATCCATTGATAGCATCTGCCCCAGTTTCATTGCTGCACCGCGCAGGTGTGCGAGTTGATCGGTGAGCCGAGCAATGTTTTGTGGCGTTAGCAGTAAGTCTTTTGCTGTCGGCCTATTGCCCTGTGCGAGTTGCTTGGTGCCTTCCGTCAGCACATTACCCGCGACCCTTGTTGCCAGCGAGGCGAACTTACTGAATCTTGAAATACGATGGGTAGGTAGATTTCTTTCTTTTGCCGACATAAAGGTTCTCACTTAGTTATCAAGATTGATACCAATCGTAGTAAA
>NZ_JBFRSN010001786.1:0-316 GCF_041473595.1 Vibrio sp. 10N.222.46.A1 | reverse complement strand
ACTGACTCAAAACGCGATAGATAAAGACAAAGCACTGACCTTCATCGATATGGCAGAAGAGTTTCAGCTCAAAATGGTCATGTACATCACGCATGCCATGACGTACTCACACTACAACCCATTTGCCTACATGTTGGCATTGGAAAGTTGGGCAGAAACGGCACCAGAGCAACATCGCCCTCAAATTTACCAAGTGGAATCATTCATTGAAACGGCTCAGCAAGCCGAACACGTTTGGAAGTTTGTGGTGGAAGGTAGCCAAGACTCAGTAGACCGTTTAATGCAACACCCATGGATAGAAGAGAACTTCAACGGT
>NZ_JBFRSN010001785.1:0-246 GCF_041473595.1 Vibrio sp. 10N.222.46.A1 | reverse complement strand
ATCGCGTTTTGAGTCAGTACCGTTTCAGTTTGATAGTCGTAAACATAAGTGCCGTTACAGCAGATGATTGGCGTATCTAACCCCAATTCGTAGTAATAAGGTCGTGCTGCTGTGTGGTGTCGACCAGTCACAATCACGACATGACAACTTTGTTTGGCTTCTTGGATCGCCTTTTTCAGTTCTGGATGAATCGTGTGATCATCCTTTAACACGGTTCCATCGAGATCTAACGCCAGCACTTTATAC
>NZ_JBFRSN010001784.1:0-411 GCF_041473595.1 Vibrio sp. 10N.222.46.A1 | reverse complement strand
CAGTGGGGTAATGCTTTCATCGAGATCTGTTTCGAATAGAGACAATCGACTAAATAAAAAGCGAAAGGCTGACGTACATACGTCAGCCTTTTTTTATTGCCGTAAATCAACGGACATAAAAAACGCCAACCGAAAGGTTGGCGTTTACAATTATTACTTGGTGTTACTTAAACAGTCTTAAGCTTTCAGCGCTTTAAATGCGTTGATTAGACCGTTAGTAGAGCTGTCGTGAGACGTTACTTGTGCATCGTCTGCAAGCTCTGGAAGAATTTGGTTTGCTAGTTGCTTACCAAGTTCTACGCCCCATTGGTCGAAGCTGAAGATGTTCCAGATAACGCCTTGAACGAAGATCTTGTGCTCGTACATCGCGATTAGGTTACCTAAAGAGCGAGGGTTGATTTGCTTAACAAG
>NZ_JBFRSN010001783.1:0-384 GCF_041473595.1 Vibrio sp. 10N.222.46.A1 | reverse complement strand
ATTTCATTACTGTTCTGATATGGAATAACTTTTACACCTAGTTCTTTCATTCCTTTTTGCACAGTATCAAAAGCGGCTACAAACTCTTCTTTTTTATTCTGAGGTCTTTCTATCGTAAATAAGAAGTTATCTTCGTTCAAAGCGTTTGCTTGTAGTAAGTGTTTAACACGAGATATCCAACGATCCCCGTGGTCAACGAGTGCTAAAGGAGTCGCTTGGTCAAATGCTAACGGCTTGATCGCTTTAGTTATATTTGCTTCTTTAGCTACTAGTGGAATCTTAAATTGACTGAAACCAGTATCAAGGCTTTGCTCTTTATACCGAATGGTTAAAGTTTTCAGCTCTTGTCTAAGGGCTTTAACCATCTGTTGCTCTCGGTATTCC
>NZ_JBFRSN010001782.1:0-518 GCF_041473595.1 Vibrio sp. 10N.222.46.A1 | reverse complement strand
TATTACATTATTATCCAAGTCTATGATACATTTCATATTTTTTCTTAGTATGCCATTTTTTGCAGCGTAGCCTACAGCTACCTTCGCTAACCCCCGCTTGAATATAGTATTCCCTAAATCAAATGGAACATTAAAATTACCAGCTAAATCATCAAATATTACGACAGTATCATCTTCTTCAACTTTGCCATTTTTTATCAAATACTTTTTATAGTTCTGACCTGTCTTCTCAGAATCGGCATATATAGCCTTTTTATCCTTATCAAAAAATGGTTTTTTTGGAAAGAATTTACCATTTCTATAGAAGACATCAACACCATAGCCTTTGTGGAAAGCAGCAAAGCTTTGAGTCTTCTTTCTATCTCTTTTCAAATCTAGTCTAGAAACCCATGAACTAAATATACTATTAAATTTTTTATCTATGTCTTCGTTCAAAAATCTATTAGCTTCATCCGTTAAGATGTACTTTGATTTCATTTGTCCACCAAGTGAATTTGGAATGATGTGCTCAAGAGAAC
>NZ_JBFRSN010001781.1:0-360 GCF_041473595.1 Vibrio sp. 10N.222.46.A1 | reverse complement strand
AAGTGTGCAAATACGTCTGGGCCGTTTTCTTGCTCGATGAAGCCGAAGCCTTTAGTTTCGTTGAACCATTTTACTTTACCAGTAACTGTGTTAGACATGATGATATCCTAAAATTAAATTTTTATTTTGAGCCAATTGTGGCACTGATAGCGCGGAAAAGTTTATTGCTATTGCGTACAACACAACGGGGTTACTAGTAATCCAACGAAATGTTTATATACAAAGAACTTTCTTTCTAGCCGAGATGAAGTCTAAATCAAATTAGGGGATAGTCAATCGAATCCATAGTGAAAGGTTGCAGAAACTTGGGGGTAGTCAAACTTTGCATTCCTTAAATATCATGGAGTTACAGTTGTATGG
>NZ_JBFRSN010001780.1:0-412 GCF_041473595.1 Vibrio sp. 10N.222.46.A1 | reverse complement strand
GTAAATATCTGTGCTGAAATTATTTTCACACGAAATATAAATAATTAGGGTGTTGAGAATGATTTTCAGTGTTTCAAGGGCGTGAAATTTAACAATAGCGGAGGTGATAGGAGTGCCAAGTCGCAAAAAAGAACCCGTATTTGAGTTCTTTTCCTTGTATTCTTGTTGGAGATTTACTTATGACTGAGAGACATCGCGATAAAAATACCGTTCGCAAGTGCTTGGATTCATGCGCTTAATGACGTTTGATACCACAGCGACAACCAACACCGAGAATACAAGCCTTCCCCAAAATATCGTGTAGAAATCGGCCCCGATGAGTAGGATCAACAACGTATCTTCAATTAAACTGTGGAGCAAGTTGAGCAGCATGATTGCGGTGAATACGTCTCTTGCTGAGATATGCCCTTTC
>NZ_JBFRSN010001779.1:0-392 GCF_041473595.1 Vibrio sp. 10N.222.46.A1 | reverse complement strand
CCCATTTTTATTCAACAGCTTCAAAATAAAAGATGACGCTCAAGTGAAAATAATTCGGCATCTTGGGATTAAGCATGTCTATATAAATCTAAGTCAAAGCGATACTGCACCTTTACCTTCTAATCACGAGATAGAGAAAGGGGCCGATTCAGATCTACAGATAAGCCTTGAAACTGAAAGGATGTGGAAAGATAAGCATGAACGTATCGAAACCCTAAGCTCTTACCGTCGTAGAGTCAGTCATTGTGAGAAAGAGTTCGAGCGCTCGCTTGCTCGAATGCGTTCAGTAATGACAAAAATTCGTAACCGACCTATAGATGCGGTAGGAGAGGTTAAAAGTCTAGTTGATGATATTGTTGAAATACTGGCAAGTGACGATAGCGTTACCTTAC
>NZ_JBFRSN010001778.1:0-322 GCF_041473595.1 Vibrio sp. 10N.222.46.A1 | reverse complement strand
ATTGTATGGCTTATATAAAAGAGCTAAAACTCTAATCTTAAATGTGCGTATGCGTGCGCATGTTGTGGGGTTCATATTGATTTAAAGGAATGGGAGTGATTATCACTCTTAATTTCTGTGTTTGATGCTAATTAACACTCTAGGTTTGCAATTTTCGAAATCTAAGTTTTCATAATTGGGGTGTTGGCTTATTTAAGAAAAAGAAAAGGATTCGCGTTTTTTGATGATGTATCAGCCAGATTGCTGATGATTTGAAGAGCGCGTTGGCATGTATGGTTAATTTATCGCCCTTTTCATACCAAGACTTTCCTCCCAGTTAGAA
>NZ_JBFRSN010001777.1:0-571 GCF_041473595.1 Vibrio sp. 10N.222.46.A1 | reverse complement strand
GCCAAATAGCCAAATAGCTAAATAACTAACTAGTTAGATCATGGTTGAAGCGATCAGGCGTCACCGGGCTTCTCACGTTTGCTGTTCCAACCCATAAAGTTGTAAAGGTTGTAACGAGCAAAACCCAATTGTTCATGCAATGCAAAGTCTGTAACTGCGAAGTTGTACCACAATGGTAACCATGAAATTTGAGCAGCCATGTAGTCGGCTCGTACTGGGACGACGTTTAATCCAAAATGATTAAAGTAGAGTTCACTACGACGAATATGTAGGCCTGATGAAACAAGAACAATGTTGTCGAACTGGTGATGCTTCATTAGGTCACTGGTGAGCTGCGCGTTTTTCCAAGTGTTGACGCTATTCGATTCTTGAATGATATCGGCTAGTGGAACGCCGAGTCTAAGCAACTGCTGTTGATAAACTTCCGCTTCGGTTACACCATTATTTTGTGCATCTCCACCACTAACAATCACTTTGCATATGGTTTGAGCCTTCGCACAGTTTTTATATTGGCTTGCCGTTTCATTGATGCGACCGAACGAGAAAAAGGTCGGCTCAAATTCTTGTGTAC
>NZ_JBFRSN010001776.1:0-407 GCF_041473595.1 Vibrio sp. 10N.222.46.A1 | reverse complement strand
TATCTGTAACTTGCTTAGTACATCATCGGTAGTGTCATTAGACCTACAACTACCGCGATCATTACAAGTCCTTGTCTTTGCGAAGATGAAATCATAACACTACTCCTAAATTTGGTTGTCTCTCGCTATGTTTTAAAGAATAGCACTACTTATGGCTTTAGATCAAGAATTACTTTCGAAGCCTTTAAAAGTGATAGAAAACTATTGGGTTTTCTATCACTTTTGCTATGTTTTACTGTGTATTTTGGGGAGCTTTTATTTTGTTCGTTGTGATTTATTTTTGTTCTCATTTGGTTTAAGTTGTTGTTTTGTAATGGTCATTTTGTGTAATTTATATTGTTAAAGGTTGTTAAACTGTATTAATAGGGCTTGGTGGTGTCTAGGTTTGTTTAATTAAGCTTTATAGG
>NZ_JBFRSN010001775.1:0-949 GCF_041473595.1 Vibrio sp. 10N.222.46.A1 | reverse complement strand
GGTACTGAGAAAAAGCCGGGCACAGCTGGTTTTTACAACTCAGCAGCGTTCGATAAGCTAGCTAAAGAAGAAGGCCTGTATTCAAAAAGCCTTAACGGCGATGCTTTCTCTAACGAAGCTAAACAGAAAACAATTGACCTGATCAAAGAAGATCTAGGTCAAATCGATATGGTTGTGTACTCACTGGCATCTCCAGTGCGTAAAATGCCAGAGACTGGCGAAGTGATTCGTTCATCTCTTAAACCTATCGGTGAGACTTACACATCTACAGCGGTAGATACAAACAAAGATGCGATCATCGAAGCAAGCGTTGAGCCTGCTACTGAAGAAGAGATCAAAGACACTGTTACTGTAATGGGCGGTGAAGATTGGGAACTTTGGATCAACGCACTTTCTGAAGCGGGTGTTCTAGCTGACGGTTGTAAGACTGTTGCTTACAGCTACATCGGTACAGAGCTAACGTGGCCAATCTACTGGGATGGCGCGCTAGGTAAAGCTAAGATGGATCTAGACCGTGCAGCATCAGCGCTTAACGAAAAACTAGGCCAAACTGGCGGTACTGCAAACGTTGCTGTTCTGAAGTCTGTTGTGACTCAAGCAAGCTCTGCGATTCCTGTTATGCCTCTTTACATCGCGATGGTGTTCAAGAAGATGCGTGAAGAAGGTATTCACGAAGGTTGTATGGAACAGATCTTCCGCATGTTCAGCCAACGTCTATACAAAGCAGACGGCAGCGCAGCAGAAGTTGATGAAGTGAACCGTCTACGTCTAGATGACCTAGAACTGCGTGACGACATTCAAGAGCATTGTCGTAACCTATGGCCTCAAATCACAACTGAAAACTTAAAAGAACTGACTGACTACGTTGAGTACAAAGAAGAGTTCTTGAAGTTGTTCGGTTTCGGTGTTGATGGTGTTGATTACGAAGCTGATGTAGAGACAGCTGCTG
>NZ_JBFRSN010001774.1:0-427 GCF_041473595.1 Vibrio sp. 10N.222.46.A1 | reverse complement strand
TTTAGGTCAAGTTTTTGCCTTTTTGATCATATCTGTGATTGGAATTCTCAAAATTTCACAATTATTGTATGGATATTTGGTGGCGTTAAACAAGATTAATACGTTTGTCATATATCGTCGGATGGATTTGATTCAGGGGCTGAAGGATCAACAAACTTTATTGGATGAAGAGTAAGGGGGCAATGAAAATGCGATCAAAGTATGGTGGCTATGTGGCACTGCCGTACAAAAAATAAGGAAGTTTCGCCGACAGGCGTGAATTATCATTGGGTATATTTAAGAATAGTGATTATTCAAAGGTATCACTATGAATTTTATATAAATATTGGTAAAACTGGACAGGTTGGCTAAACTTATTAATTACGAAGAAGATGCGAGTTTATTTTAAGTTCCCGCTAATCCGAGATGAACCCAAAAAAAGCTCAAA
>NZ_JBFRSN010001773.1:0-495 GCF_041473595.1 Vibrio sp. 10N.222.46.A1 | reverse complement strand
GACGAGAGCAACATCGATTTTAATAAAGTCTCGGTACTTTTGGTTGATGACAGCCAGTTGAACATGCGTATTACCTCAACACAACTTCAATCATTCGGCGTTAAGTCTGAGTGCTGTGAAACCGCCACTCAAGCGTTAGAGCTTGTTTCAGAGTCTGTGGCGAAGTCGTTGCCTTATGATCTGGTGCTGATTGATAAAGTGATGCCGTCTATTGATGGATTCCAATTAGCAAGAAGTTTGATTGAGCGTTTTGACAAAGCTTGTCCGAAGCTAGTGATGATTTCTGCCGATCCTCGAAAACAGGATGAAGCACGCGCCAAACAAGTGGGTTTTGTTGCATACATTGCTCGCCCTTATCAAGATAATCAGCTTAAATGGACGCTGAGTGAAGTCCTGGCGAGATCGGCTGATACCTCAATCTTTACCTATCCAAATCGAGGTGAGGTAGCGTTTAAAGATAATCAACCCGTGCCATTAACCAAACCATCGGGTTCT
>NZ_JBFRSN010001772.1:0-565 GCF_041473595.1 Vibrio sp. 10N.222.46.A1 | reverse complement strand
CAGTGCGATCACTATTGAGATGACACACAAACGAGCCGCTTCCATTTCAGCTCCAGGGGTTTCAATAAAGGTATACATGGCTAAAGGAATGGTTTGAGTTTCTCCAGGGATATTGGAAACGAAGCTGATGGTCGCACCAAACTCACCCAAGCTTCTCGCAAATGAAAGCATGGTGCCAGTAATGATCCCTGGGATCATCAGAGGTAAAGTGATGGTGAAAAACACACGAAGAGGTGAAGCACCTAGCGTGGCTGCAGCCTCTTCAAGTTTACTGTCTACGGTTTCTAAGCTCAGTCGTATAGAACGTACCATCAGAGGCAATGCTACGACCACACACGCTAGAGCAGCGCCCTTCCAGCTAAAACTGAATACAATACCAAACACGTCATTAAGCCAAGAGCCAATAACACCTTGTCTCCCCATCATCACTAGTAGTAAATAACCAATAACCACGGGTGGAAGCACCAAAGGCAAATGGACAATGCTCTCTACAACGCTTTTGCCTAGAAATTGTTTTCTAGCGAGTAGCCACGCTAAGCCGATGCCGATAGGAATAAGCCACAAG
>NZ_JBFRSN010001771.1:0-484 GCF_041473595.1 Vibrio sp. 10N.222.46.A1 | reverse complement strand
CGAGAGGAAAAGCTAAAGACCTTGCACCGTTATGGTGCAAGGTCTTTTATTTAACGTTAGGATTAAAATAAACCGATTGGACTTTTTGGATGTATATTTTTCTGGCGTTCTCGGTGCGTTTGGAAAAACCCGCATTATACGCGCCGACACTGTTCCAGTTATAACCATGACTAGAAAAGTTAGAACTTAATACCCATGCGCCAAGATGAACATTAAAGCAAGGATTATAGATATTTGTTTCATTCACATTAAATTCGGATAGTCGATCAAACCAATGGGAATTAATTTGCATCAATCCAAAATCACGGCTGATGACTTGACCGGATTGGTTTTTATTTTCATTGTACGCGTTCGGCTTTAGGCTACTTTCTACCGTGGCGATGGATTTTAAAAGCTGTGGATCGACATTATAAAATCGCCCTGCCTCATCAAAGCAAAAAGCCCAACTGAAACACGGCGATAACAACGAAAGATAAAGTAATGG
>NZ_JBFRSN010001770.1:0-203 GCF_041473595.1 Vibrio sp. 10N.222.46.A1 | reverse complement strand
TCAAAGTCAAAACGCTCTTCTTCAGGCAGGCGTGCCACGATAGGTAACATGTGCGTACCATCGCGCAGTAAACCGATGTTGTAGCCACCAAACGCCATTTGTAACGTCTCAGACAAATCAGTTTTTGAAATACCAAGGCGACGTGCCTTTGATTCGTTAAACAGTGGCACGAGCTCTTTGGTGCGTTCACGCCAATCGTGACG
>NZ_JBFRSN010001769.1:0-251 GCF_041473595.1 Vibrio sp. 10N.222.46.A1 | reverse complement strand
GCATAACGCTTTCCCTACCTTTGGCTAATTACAGAGACGTAATTTGTTCCCAAATTCCATCGTTAATTTCAATGCCGCCAGCTGCTTCATGTTTCTTAATGAAGTTTTCAATTTCAGAACCAGCAATCATCACTGAACCCGTTTCTGCAGGCTCTGACTCAAGTACATAATCACGGATGCGCTTCATCTCTTGTGCATAAGTGCTTTGATCCATTGTCTTGCTTAAGTCGATAGCGATAAGGAACTGAGAT
>NZ_JBFRSN010001768.1:0-442 GCF_041473595.1 Vibrio sp. 10N.222.46.A1 | reverse complement strand
CTTTATCTAACGCCCAGATTTTACCGTTCATGGCAAAGAGGGTTTCGGCGAGCTTTTGCACAAAGAAGGATTTTCCTGCCCCGGAGCCTCCGGTCAGGGCGATGTTGTAGTTATCTGAGCCACAATTAAACGGATTAAACCAAAAGGCTTGTTGGCGCATGGTGGGAAGCATCATGCCGCCACTGAAATTCTTTACGTCCATCACAAGAGGCAAGAGGTTGGCCACATTGCCGGTTTTTACGGTTTGAATGCGTCCAGCACGGTCGCAATCGGCCCAAAACCCATCGGTCATCATGAACGGTAAGGTCGTCATGAGCGCTTGGCTTTGCAGCATCGAGACGGTTTGTAAATCAATCCCGCCAGAGCGAAAGGCGTTAATGGCCGTAGTGCGATGCAGTCGCTCGGATTTTTTGTTGGTAAATAACGTCAGCGTCAGGTGCAT
>NZ_JBFRSN010001767.1:0-694 GCF_041473595.1 Vibrio sp. 10N.222.46.A1 | reverse complement strand
ATACCGTCTAAGGTTTCCACTAAACGGTTTTGAAAGCGCTCGAAAGATTGGTTCTCATACTTTTTAAGGTGTTTAACTCTGCTACCTAGTTTACGGGAGAAATAAATCACAACAGGATTGACCAGTAAAATGAACAGTCCTAAACGCCACTCTAACCATAGCAACACGATAGCGGTACCGAAAACGGTTAAGAAGCTAATTATGAACTTAGATAGAGTCGAACCAATGAACTTATCTATTGTCTCTATGTCTGTTATCAGGTGAGCATTAATACCGCCACTGCCTTTGGTCTCGTATTGTCTAATACTAATGCGGCCAAGCTTATCTATCATCTTACTGCGCATTTGATAGGTAATTGTTTTTGAGACAAGCGTGAATTGACGCCCTTGTAGAATGTTCAACGCTTGGCTAACAGTACGCATGATTATGACTAACAGCAAAGTCAGTGCAATATAGCCAGTTGGTGTCTGCAACGATGTTGGAAGTAGATGGTTCATCATCTCTAAGCCAGAAGCCGGCTTATCAAGTAATACTTCATCAACCATTAATGGCATGAGCAACGGGATAGGGACACTAATGAGAGTTGCAAGTATGGCAATAATGTTAGCAAACAGTAATTTGGACTTGTGTTTTTTTACTTGAGTTATTAACCAAGAACGGCTAATAGTGTCTTCTGAATTGGTCATTGTAATGA
>NZ_JBFRSN010001766.1:0-915 GCF_041473595.1 Vibrio sp. 10N.222.46.A1 | reverse complement strand
CCAATCACAGTAAGTAAGTGATCAAAAATAGCGTAGGAAAAAAGCTTGAGAACAAGGCAGCATTTTTCGATAAGTAGTTATTCTACAATCAAAAATTCTAACGAAGTTATCGAGATTCTTAACAAGCTAGGGTGACCAGTTAGTTACTACGATTGGTATAATTTTGGTTGACACATTACCTCTCTAATGCTGTTCGTCTACGGAACTTAATCAACTCAGGCTTTTTCACCACCAGATAAACAGCGGTTGCTGACAACGCGAAGCCTATTGCGCCATAAATGTCGAATGACTCTCCAAAAATGAGCCACGCTTGGATGGCTGTCGTCGGTGGCACTAAGTAAAACACCGATGCCACACTTGAAGAAGCGCCATGCTCTACCATGTAAAGCAGCAAAAGGATGGCAACACAAGACAGAACCACCACCAGCCAGATTAGAGTCAACGTGAATTCTACAGTCCAGTTCACTTGCATAGTTTCGTAACGCATTGCGAACGGTAGAAACAACGCAGCAGAAGCCAAGTATTGCACCATCGCACCGCCGACCATATCTGTCCCCTGACAGAAGCGCTTCTGATACAAAGTGCCGCAGGTAATACCCACCAAAGAAACCAAACACAATAACGTTGCCAGGCCTTTTTGGTCGTCTGACTGCCATTCAATATTGCCCATCAACACCAAGCTAATACCCGCAAAACCGAGCGCTAATCCCAGCCACTGTGCAAAATTAAAACGCTGTGAAGTACAGCTGATCATTATCAATGCCGTCAGAATCGGTTGTAAGCCAACAAGTAGAGAACTCAACCCGGCGGGCATACCCATATCAATCGCGAGATAAGTGCCACCAAGGTAGAAGCCATGAATCAAAATGCCCACCACACAAGCGTGAAAAAATGCTCGACCACGAGGAATACGAC
>NZ_JBFRSN010001765.1:0-591 GCF_041473595.1 Vibrio sp. 10N.222.46.A1 | reverse complement strand
CTGGCGGTACAGGCTACGTGGTTGAATTCTGTGGTGAGGCAATTACTGACCTTACAATGGAAGGTCGTATGACGGTATGTAACATGGCAATCGAGCTTGGCGCTAAAGCAGGCTTAATCGCTCCAGATGCAACGACATATGAATACATTAAAGGTCGTAAGTTCTCTCCACAAGGTGAAGACTTAGAAGCAGCAATCGAATACTGGGACACATTGAAAACTGATGCTGACGCTGAATTCGATGCAGTTGTGACACTAGAAGCAGCAGACATCAAACCACAAGTTACTTGGGGCACTAACCCAGGTCAGGTTATCTCGGTAGACACACCAATCCCTGCACCAGAAAGCTTCGCAGATCCTGTTGAAAAAGCTTCAGCAGAAAAGGCTCTAGCGTACATGGGTCTTGAAGCGGGTAAATCTCTATCGGATTACAACGTTGATAAAGTCTTCGTAGGTTCTTGTACTAACTCGCGTATCGAAGACATGCGTGCAGCTGCAGCAATAGCAAAAGGCCGCCAAGTAGCGAAACATGTTCAAGCATTGATCGTTCCGGGCTCTGAGCAAGTAAAAGCACAAGCGGAAGCTGAAGGCC
>NZ_JBFRSN010001764.1:0-821 GCF_041473595.1 Vibrio sp. 10N.222.46.A1 | reverse complement strand
TAGTAACCAGAAGGTGCAAACAATTGAGAAATTTGCGCTAGGAAACCGCCCGTATCGTTGCGGTCGATGCCGTAAACCGACATTTCAAGGTACTCACGCTTACCTAAAGCAAGACCACAAATACCGACTGCAGCTACTGCCCAAATACCGTGGTTGTGAATTCGGTCGAAGTCGTGTGCGTATTTAACCGTAAACATTTCTAGCATTGGTTCGAAAATGCGAGACTCAATGTTGTCACGTTGCTCTTGTGTCAGGGTTGAAGCAATACAAGAGTAAGCTAAGCTTGAGAACATTAACCAGCAGTGTTCGTTCAGGATTTGGTGGAACAAACGGCCTGTTGGGTTGGTATTTTTCTGTACGTGGTAATCAAACGTTAGATATTTGTCTGCGTATTCTTCTAGTAATTCTGTAACGAAGTCAGCGTACTTTTGCTCTTTAGTGATCAAGAACATGCGACCAGCTAAGTTCATGTACGTGTAATTTTGCTTATGGCGGTTATGCTCGTAACCACCCGCTTCTCCGTGACCAGGAACATCAATAGGTAAGCGCATGAACGCCTCTAGGTCTTTCGCGTTCGCAGCAATGGTTTTGCCCATTAAGCTCGAACGGCCCACTTCAAGGTGAAGTTGCTCTATTTCTGCTTCAGTCAACAATACTGGTTTAGTCGTCATATTCTTTGTCACCCTCAATAAAGAGTTTATCGGTTTAAACTTTGATTAAATTTTCAAACTCCACATAAAGTAATACAATATGAACTTTAATCATACCTATTCGTCATGGAATGATGAGCAGAATCACACAATTAACCATAAGCCATTGAT
>NZ_JBFRSN010001763.1:0-304 GCF_041473595.1 Vibrio sp. 10N.222.46.A1 | reverse complement strand
CTTTGTGCAAAAGCTCGCCGAAACCCTCTTTGCCATGAACGGTAAAATCTGGGCGTTAGATAAAGGAAAGAGCTTTAAAAAGCTCACCTTGATGCTTGGCGGCCGCTACATGACGGCTGAGAAGATTTACCTCAATCCATTCACTCACCTGGAACGCATTGCCATGGGGGATGACTATACCGATGAAAAAGGCGAACAGGTCAACCCTCTCAAGGAAACGCTGCACACCATCACCGGACTCTTTGCGACCATGGCCTGCCCCACACACGAAATGGGAGATTTTGAAACTGTCTCTTATACACAT
>NZ_JBFRSN010001762.1:0-226 GCF_041473595.1 Vibrio sp. 10N.222.46.A1 | reverse complement strand
GGCTTGGCTGGATTAGCTTTGGTGGACCAGCGGCACATATTGGCTACTTCCGTAAAACCTTTGTTGAGAAACTGAATTGGTTATCCGACGAAGAGTACGGGCAAATTGTCGCCCTCAGTCAATTTCTGCCGGGTCCAGGCTCAAGTCAGGTTGGCTTTGCGGTTGGTTACAAAAAAGGTGGCTTAACCGGTGCGATTGCCGCATTTGTAGGCTTCACCTCCCCTTC
>NZ_JBFRSN010001761.1:0-308 GCF_041473595.1 Vibrio sp. 10N.222.46.A1 | reverse complement strand
ATCCTTAGCTTAGTGCTTGGTAATATGTCTACACATAAAACTGAGTCACAGTGGATTGACCCGACTCAAGGTCAGGTGATTCAACAAGCTGAAGATGCAGTGAGTGAAGTTCCGGCGCAAGGCGACGAAATTCCACAATAATCTGTAAAGATTTGATGCCGAGATGGTGAAATTGGTAGACACGCTAGCATGAGGTGCTAGTGCCTTAGGGTGTGAGGGTTCGAGTCCCTCTCTCGGCACCATGTTTACAAACTTGTAAAACATCTTGTTGGGCGTATAATGCTCACAAGTCGGACGCGGGATGGAGC
>NZ_JBFRSN010001760.1:0-779 GCF_041473595.1 Vibrio sp. 10N.222.46.A1 | reverse complement strand
ATTCATTTCTAACTGCTTAGCCATTTTAATATACCCATCTAGAACAGCGGATTTTCCTTCATCAAAATAGACAAAATGTTTACACGCTCCATTGATGAAGGAAAATCCGCTGTTCTAGATGGGTATATTAAAATGGCTAAGCAGTTAGAAATGAATCTAGTAGCGGAAGGGGTTGAAAATAAGCTTGAAGCTAACGGGCTTTTATTAAGAGGCGTCTTTCAACATCAAGGTTACTATTACGCTAAACCTATGTCGATTGAAGATCTCCATCGCTGGGCTTTAGATTATGGTTATACTCACGAGCGGGTTAGTGAGGCGCTCAGCTAAAAACATCACGGAGCTTACCTTAGTCAACAACGAAAAGATGCTCTTGCTAATACTCGTGGTTTAGCCTAACTGAGTCCATAAAACGAACACGTCGGGAGTAAAGAAGATAACCACACTCTTTGCTCATTTGTGGCATCACTTACTTAAAGTGGTCCACCAAGTTCCCCTTGTGGGATAACGAACCGTTCCCGCCTTACACATCAGAACATGTACGTCAGAAAACCCTTTTGGCCCGTTCTTTCACGATAGGTCGAAAACCAAGTCCCTTGTGCGTTGCTGATGCTTTCAAACATTGTCATCCCCATTGATGTTGATTCATACTGACTACGTTGATATCGCAGTCTTTGAGATCAAAGTCGAAAAACACATTCGTCGGCTTTTTATTCCATCTGCATACCAACACCCGCATCACCGTAAGAGTGGCTGCCTTCACTATTGCAAAAAGCGCCGCA
>NZ_JBFRSN010001759.1:0-469 GCF_041473595.1 Vibrio sp. 10N.222.46.A1 | reverse complement strand
GTCTACGGGTGAGGCGATCGGTACTGGTCAATCAATCCTATTGATGGTTATTCAGAGCTGGGAAGAAGAGTCACGTCGACTTCGTAGTAAAGACATCGTTCCATGTCGTTTGTTGTTCCTTGATGAAGCCGCTCGTCTGGATTCTAAGTCGATCTCTACGCTGTTTGAACTGTGTGACCGTTTAGGTATGCAACTTCTGATTGCTGCGCCAGAGAACATTAGCCCAGAGAAAGGTACAACCTACAAACTGGTACGTAAGGTCTTCAAAGACCACGAACACGTACACGTTGTTGGTCTGCGTGGTTTTGCTCAAAACAAACCGGTATCTCCTGTTCAAGAGCTTATCGAAACCCCTTAGAAGCGTAATCTATCTACCGTAAATTAATAGCCTCGAAGTATACAACTTCGGGGCTTTTTTTGTTTGGCAGCTTCACGGGTCTCGTATTCTTTTGGTGAGGGTGAGGGTGAG
>NZ_JBFRSN010001758.1:0-473 GCF_041473595.1 Vibrio sp. 10N.222.46.A1 | reverse complement strand
TACCTATAGGTAATTGTAGGTTTTCGAGATGTGCTTTTAACATAGTGTTTCTCCATATTTCTAGAGAGCGATGGTTAAGACAGTTAGTTTTTCTAGTGCTTTATATAATGGCTCATTTTTTGAATACTATTTACAAAATTTTGAATAAATTTGAAGTTAAACGAAATATTAGTTAAGGCGTTTTGTTTCATATGAAGCTAAAGGTCAGCTCTTTTCCTCCTTTGTCGTTTAGGTAAAACTGCATCCAACGCCAGTCCTTCTCCTTACAGGCCTTAAAAGTGCAGTGGATATTTTTTCCTTTAACAATATCGTTATCGCAGAAATCTATAAATGATTGAAAAGAGCGGCAGATCAGTGTTTCCATATTAGTAGTCCTTTTGAAAATTTATTCATATACACATCTCTAATTTATCTGTGTAGATGAATGAATTTTAATAAAAAATGATTATTAATAATTTTAGATTACCCATTTG
>NZ_JBFRSN010001757.1:0-403 GCF_041473595.1 Vibrio sp. 10N.222.46.A1 | reverse complement strand
AGTAAAAGAGCAAGTCGAGTCTATGGGCGCTGAATTCTTGGAAGTGGATTTCAAGGAAGATACCAGCGCGGGCGACGGCTACGCAAAAGAGATGTCTGAAGCATTCAATAAGAAAGCTGAAGAACTGTATGCAGCTCAAGCTAAAGATGTCGATATCATCATTACAACGGCACTGATCCCAGGTCGTCCGGCACCTAAGCTGATTACCAAAGAGATGGTAGACAGCATGAGTGCTGGTAGTGTGATTGTTGACCTTGCGGCAGCCAATGGCGGTAACTGTGAATATACCGTTGCGGATCAAGTCATTACAACGGCTAACGGCGTGAAAGTGGTAGGTTACACAGATATGGTTGGTCGACTACCGACTCAATCATCTCAACTGTATGCAACGAACCTAGTTAAC
>NZ_JBFRSN010001756.1:0-377 GCF_041473595.1 Vibrio sp. 10N.222.46.A1 | reverse complement strand
GTGTTGGCTTCGAGTGATACTGAAATACCCGTTGAATCAAACATAAAAAACCTAAAGATTGATCCAATACATATCAATGAATCTTTTGACTCACCCGCTGCGAACCACAAAAGATTTACCCCAATGAATACTCAACGCTCACACCTAAACAGTCCTTCGAAAAAAAGGATCACTGAGCAGGCCTTATTGGTAATACAGGTCAGTTTTTTAGACGAACAGATTGAAAATGATTTTCAGTCGACGATATTTGGTGAAAACCAACAAAGTGTTCAAGATTATTTCCTAAAAAATAGTTATGGGAATTATAAAGTTGTTCCTGCCAAAGAAAATGAAGGAACAAAAAATGATGGTGTTATTAATATCACGCTGGATATAGA
>NZ_JBFRSN010001755.1:0-536 GCF_041473595.1 Vibrio sp. 10N.222.46.A1 | reverse complement strand
CAGCTTCGGTGGCTTTATCTCAAACCCAGTTCAGCCACTAATGTGGATGGGCCTATACCTACTACTTAACGTTGTCATCGTTATGAAGGGTATTTCTGGCGGTATTGAGAAAGCGGGTAAGATTCTGATGCCACTTCTTTTCATCATCCTTATCGTGGTATCAATCAAAGGCCTAATGCTTCCGGGCGCGATGGCTGGTCTTGAATTCCTATTCAGCCCTGACTTCTCTAAAGTAGACAGCGGTGTAATCCTAGCTGCACTAGGTCAAGCATTCTTCTCACTATCTCTTGGTATGGGTTGTATGTTGACTTACGGTTCTTACCTTAAGAAGAAAGAGAACCTAGTTCAAACTACAGCTATGGTTACGGCGATGGATACAGGCGTTGCTATCCTAGCTGGTGTTGCAATGTTCCCTGCAATGTTCGCATTCGGTATGGAGCCTGCAGCAGGTCCTGGTCTAGTATTCGTTGTTGTTCCTCAGCTATTCGCTGAAATGGGCGGCGTAGTTGGTCTTCTATTTGCTCTTATGTTCTTCG
>NZ_JBFRSN010001754.1:0-321 GCF_041473595.1 Vibrio sp. 10N.222.46.A1 | reverse complement strand
CATCTTTATCCATTCCAATACCAAACACTTTAGTATTGAAACCAAAGCCACTCTAAACCGATTTCGACCGCTGATTGAGCGTGCTGTTTTCGATATTGAAAACAAAGAAAAACTTGAAGCGACAGTCCGAGAACGTACAGCAGAACTCGTAGCAGCAAGAAAAGACGCAGAAAGAGCCAACAAAGCCAAATCTGAATTCTTAGCAATGATGAGTCATGAGTTAAGAACGCCGCTAAACGCCACCATAGGCTTAATCGACACGCTAAAGTCCACACCGCTGAATGATGAACAACAGTCTATATTGTTAAATATGAGTACATC
>NZ_JBFRSN010001753.1:0-524 GCF_041473595.1 Vibrio sp. 10N.222.46.A1 | reverse complement strand
TCTTGGTGTCGATCTTAGGGAACAGGTACATCGCGCCTTTCGGTTTAACACAAGAAACGCCAGGGATCTTGTTGATTAGCTCCCATGCGCGGTCGCGTTGCTCAAGTAGTCGGCCGCCTGGCAGAATCAGTTCATTAATACTCTGATAGCCGCCGAGCGCGGTTTGGATCGCGTGTTGCATTGGCACGTTGGCACACAAACGCATCGAGGCGAGCATTTCTAGCCCTTCGACATAGCCTTTCGCGATGTGTTTCGGACCCGTTAAGAACATCCAACCACCACGGAACCCACATACACGGTAAGCCTTAGACAGACCGTTGAATGTCACCATGAGTACGTCTTCGGCAAGCGTTGCAACTGAAGTGTGTACCGCACCGTCGTAAAGTACTTTGTCGTAGATTTCATCAGCGAAGATGATCAAACCGTGCTCACGAGCAATCTCAACAACTTGTAATAGGAAATCACGGCTGTATACCGCGCCCGTTGGGTTGTTCGGATTGATAAGAACGATGCCGCGAGTCCTG
>NZ_JBFRSN010001752.1:0-376 GCF_041473595.1 Vibrio sp. 10N.222.46.A1 | reverse complement strand
GGAAGACTCAGAGATCGTTCGGTCCATAGTCCAAATCGCGAAAAAGCTCGACTTAAAAGTCACGATTGAAGGCATTGAATCGGAGGTTCAGGAGCAATTTATCATCAATGAAGGCTGTGATGTGGGACAAGGTTACCTTTATGGCAAGCCAATGCCGAGCCAAGAATTCGAACACAGCTTAATCAATCAAAACTATTTGGGGACAACTCGTTACGCTTAAGGCGAAAAAGAGCACTTTGTTTTGGATTTAGGCCTACTTTCTCTTTACTCTATAGGTGGTGATTTTTATAATCGCCGCCTTTCTGTTTTATCTTCCCTTTATATAGGCATTCCTCGTTATGGATCAGTTGACTGCAAAGCTTAAAAAGCTCGAAAA
>NZ_JBFRSN010001751.1:0-242 GCF_041473595.1 Vibrio sp. 10N.222.46.A1 | reverse complement strand
AGCCGCTAAAAAGCGGCTTTTTATCATGAGTCGGTCGGAGCGGCGCCCGCAGCTTTATAATTGAATACAAATTCATTACAAGTTGCTGCAAGTCAATAATATAAGAAACCCGCTCTAGTGCCATCAAGTGTACATTGTTAGAATATGCAACATACCACCTTTCAACGCGGTGGAGAAACGACTCCCAAATCTAAATGTTTTACCGAGTCCATCCTAATCTTCATAAGAGCAACGTACAAAAC
>NZ_JBFRSN010001750.1:0-409 GCF_041473595.1 Vibrio sp. 10N.222.46.A1 | reverse complement strand
TGGGCGGCGTAGGCATCGCGATTTGTACACCACCTCTAGGCATGGCACTGGCGACGTTCCTATTCAAAAATAAGTTCTCTAAACAAGAGCAAGAAGCAGGTAAAGCAGCGGCAATCATGGGTTCTATCGGTATCTCTGAGGGTGCTATCCCGTTCGCAGCGAACGACCCAATGCGCGTACTTCCTTCAATCGTTGCCGGTGGTATCGTGGGCTGTGTATTCGGCTTCATGACAGACGTTCTACTACACGCACCTTGGGGCGGCCTAATCACAGCGCCAGTATCAAGCAACATTCCAATGTACGTGGTCGGTATTGCACTTGGCTCGCTAACCACAGCGGTTATCGTTGGCTTCTGGAAACCTGTCGCGGTTGAAACCGAAGAAGACATGGTTGAAGCGCCAGTACAAGC
>NZ_JBFRSN010001749.1:0-486 GCF_041473595.1 Vibrio sp. 10N.222.46.A1 | reverse complement strand
GATAGTCAACTCTGTCAGCAAGCATCACAACTGCAGCCAGTTCCTTTTCTAATTCACTGATATTCATAGTCTTTAGATCTAACCAAGGGGTATGATGATAAAGAACTGGCTTAGCAAATATAGAAAGAACAGGGCACTCCTTTAAAATTTGGTAGCCCTTTTGACAATGGTAATAAGTCGAGTCGGGAACAAACCCCGAATTCAGTCGACGTTGCTCGTCTATTTGCGACACTCCGCAGTCGTGAATTAGCCCTAACGAAAATGCGAGCTGTGCCTGCTCCTCTTCCCACCCCACGCTCAGAGCACATCGATACGCGATGTAACCCACCCTCTGTCCATGGTTTTTGCTTTCAAAACCGACGTTATCAAGCGCCTTAGCAATACCAAATAGAGCCTTTCTTAGGTCTACGGTTACCTCTTGGCAATGTTGATTCATTACTTAAGCCTAGTATTTTTATATATTTTATATATTTAGGCTGCTAATAC
>NZ_JBFRSN010001748.1:0-592 GCF_041473595.1 Vibrio sp. 10N.222.46.A1 | reverse complement strand
GGTATCCCTAAGAGCGCATTGGAAAAAGCTGTACTAAATTCATTCTGTTTTGGGGTGTTTGAAAGTTCAGGCTCTCAAGTCGGCTTTGCCCGCTTGATTACTGATAAGGCAACATTTGCGTACTTAGCCGATGTATTCATTCTTGAATCTCACCGAGGGATAGGGTTGAGTAAATGGCTAGTCAAAACAGTCGTTGAACATCCTGATCTGCAAGGCTTAAGACGAATGGTTCTAGCCACGAGAGATGCTCATGGCTTGTATTCACAGTACGGTTTTAAGCCTATTGAGAACCCAGAAATACTTATGCAAATCTGGCATCCGAACATTTATAACAAATCAACCGCATAACAAACTGTTTAAGGGGGATTCGCAACGCGTGGCATTTTTACTGTGTGTTGGTTTTAGTGATTAAGGTGTTTGCAGTAGCTTCGGTATTGCGTTGTTCACGCTTTAACTTTTCGTTATAAGCTATTGCATTTGTTAAGTATTTCAAAGTATGCGTAAAAGGTTCTAAGTATTATTCTTTCTTTAGTTATGTAAAGCGGGTTACTTATGGGCTCATCATCTCGCAGTAAATCGGTTGCACTTATAT
>NZ_JBFRSN010001747.1:0-663 GCF_041473595.1 Vibrio sp. 10N.222.46.A1 | reverse complement strand
CCAGTGAGACAACCAATCTTTCACTTCCAGTTCGACATCGACATCTGATAACTCATTCTCAAAAGTATCCTTAAGAATGTCTTTGGTAAGGGTACATTCCCCACATGGGATATTAACTTTAAATGGACCCCAGCTGCCTGCCCAACGGTATAGTGTAATCTTGACTGGTTTCTTCATGCTTACGGCCTCGTTTGAATTCTCTTATCCATATAGAACGGACAGTCGAA
The DNA here is from genome assembly GCF_041473595.1 of Vibrio sp. 10N.222.46.A1. Classification (NCBI taxonomy): domain Bacteria; kingdom Pseudomonadati; phylum Pseudomonadota; class Gammaproteobacteria; order Vibrionales; family Vibrionaceae; genus Vibrio; species Vibrio sp. 10N.222.46.A1. Next base: position 436 of record NZ_JBFRSN010001747.1, on the reverse strand, counting down.
CTATTTATTTCATCGATCCTAAACTTTCTTTATTTTCGCCGGTTTTTTCGTTTCCCAATGGGTAATAAATGCAACTGACGCAATAATAATAGCAGCCCCTAGCCATAAACGACCCGGTGGAACCCAACTAAATACAATCCAACCCGCTAGAACATTTAACGGTAATTTCGCGTGGTCAAAAGGTTGCACAAACGAAGCATCAGCAACTGAGTAGGCTTTTACAATTGCCCATTGAGCGAGTGCCGTCATAACACCGACAACAATCAAGATAGCCCAAATTGTACCGCCGCTTGGAGTCTGCCAATCTGGCGCGGCAAGCAGGATGTTAAATGGTGTGATCAATAGCAGCAAGTACACCACCATGGTTGAAGGACTGTCTTGCGAAGAGAGTCTTTTCACCATGAGTGAGTAGCATGCCCAGAAGAAAGCCGCGCCA
>NZ_JBFRSN010001746.1:0-506 GCF_041473595.1 Vibrio sp. 10N.222.46.A1 | reverse complement strand
GTACTAAGAAACTGCACCAAGAAACAGTACCAAAAAATATTCCTCTATACTGAGCCTAATCCACCATTTCCATCGCTGCAAATAAAAGATCTCGATTAACAGGATTAACATATGTGATTGATTAAAAAGACACCACAACTATTGATGGTGACGATAAGATCGTCGTTAAGTTACTATTTAGTTAATAGTATGCAGCCAATCTCGAATGTGATTTGTTATTAAAATTGATCATTTTTATACCAATTTGCTATTGACTGTACTCAATCATTAGCTACATTGGAGCTAAAAGGTTTTTCTGATACAACTTCGTAACACGATTCTAAACCTAGTAATAAGCGTTAAAAATTTATAATAAGGAATAATTACGCAGGGTAGCGTTAATTTCCGTAAGCAATGTATGAGATTCAAGCTATCAGCTGAAATTGTTTAGTTGATAGGAATAATATCAATCGCACTTACATCAATTGATATAACAACGTTAGTAACAAAATGCATGAGGGATGTAT
>NZ_JBFRSN010001745.1:0-227 GCF_041473595.1 Vibrio sp. 10N.222.46.A1 | reverse complement strand
TGAAGCTGGCCAAGAAGTGATGGACGAGCTAGAAACTGCTTTCCGTTTTAACGATGCAGTTCTACGTAACATGATCATGCGCACTAAAGGCGCTGTGACTGAGCAATCTATCATGCTTAAGCAAAAAGAAGAGCGTGCAGAGCGTGCTCCTCGTCGTGATGACCGTGAAGAACGTGCACCACGTCGTGAAGAAGAAGCTAAGCCAGAAGCTGCTGCTGAGTAATTCT
>NZ_JBFRSN010001744.1:0-520 GCF_041473595.1 Vibrio sp. 10N.222.46.A1 | reverse complement strand
TGATTTTTCTAACCACTACGTGACAAGCTTTACTATTATGCCCTGTCATCGTTTGATTATTAACAACGATAGACTTTTCTAATACAGACCCATCAACTATATTTTCAATTTCAGCTTGAGAACCGTGCCACATTGGAACCCCAACACCAGAAGTAAAAAAAACACTTTCATCAGAGCAAAATTCAGCTAAATAAATGACTCCATTTGGTTTTAAAATTCTTAGTAGCTCAGAAACAACATTTACCCTAGCTTGCTCTTCTGGAATGCACGTAAAAACGGCACATGTAACAATAGCATCAAAGGAAGAATCAGAAAAAGGAAGCGGTGAACCTTTTGAGTAGTTCAGCTCTAGATGCGGGAATTCATTGTTCCCACGATTAATCATTTCCAATGAAGAATCAACACCACAAATACTTTTATAACCTAAGTCATAAAGCTCATTAGTTACTCTTCCATACCCGCAACCAAAATCGAGAACTTGGCTAGAATATGGAACTGTATTAATAAGTAACTCGCTGAT
>NZ_JBFRSN010001743.1:0-222 GCF_041473595.1 Vibrio sp. 10N.222.46.A1 | reverse complement strand
GGATAATGCATCCCAAGTTAGACCATTCGTCACTACAACAGGTAAAGCCAATGAACTGGTTCGCGAAGTCATTAACTGACGATTGATATCAACACCAGAAAAGTCGAGATGATCAAGCGCCTCAAACATATCATTTTGCATACCCTGTGCTCGCTCTAGCAAGCTGCCTTTATTCTTTCGGTACTCCAAAATCACGAACGTCGAACCATTACCAAGAGGTTG
>NZ_JBFRSN010001742.1:0-560 GCF_041473595.1 Vibrio sp. 10N.222.46.A1 | reverse complement strand
GTTAGCACAGAGTGTAAATAAATTTCATTCTATTAGTCAATTATAGAGGAGATGCACATGGAAACCATTATCCACGAAGCCATAAATCTTAGAGAGGCCGGAAATTATCATGCGTCTCGGCTTTTGCTGCGTACGCTATTGGATGACAGTCAATATGCAGCCAAAGCAAATTTATACATGGCTTGGTCTTATGATAATGAAGGCAAAGAGAAGCAAGCGCTTATACATTATCATCTTGCATTGGAAGGGGATCTTTCCATAACTGAACGTTTTGATGCTCTGTTTGGGTTGGCGAGTACTTATCGCAGTTTGGGTAAATACACTGAAGCGTTAGAGTATTTTGAGCGAACCATGGCTGAATACCCTGATTCACTGGAAGTACAGCCGTTCTATGCCATGTGTTTGTACAACTTAGAACGACACAAAGAAGCAACGGCGTTACTAATTAAGTTATTGTTATCAACCACTGAGAGTAAGAAAATCAAAAGTTACCAGCGAGCCATTCTGCTTTATGCAAAAGACCTTGATAGAACTTGGAAAAAACGAATGCAATGCATTAC
>NZ_JBFRSN010001741.1:0-291 GCF_041473595.1 Vibrio sp. 10N.222.46.A1 | reverse complement strand
CAGAGCACTAGGTGATGACGTTATCGTAGCTTTAAACCTAGCGGCTTCAACTCCTGATTGGCTTGAATCTATTGGTGCTGCACCAATGAAACTGGGTCTTGATCTACGTGGTGGTGTTCACTTCTTAATGGAAGTGGATATGGACGCTGCGATGCAAAAACTGGTTGGCCAACAAGAAGAAGCGTTCCGCAGTGAACTTCGTGAAGAGAAAATCCGCTACCGTGCTATTCGCCCATCGGGTAAAGATGCGGTTGAAGTGATTCTGCGTAACGAAGAGCAGCTTGCTGAAGC
>NZ_JBFRSN010001740.1:0-553 GCF_041473595.1 Vibrio sp. 10N.222.46.A1 | reverse complement strand
ATAGTTTCGATAAGTAGTTATTCTACAATCAAAATTGTTGACGCTGTTCTCGAGTATTTTAACAAGCTAGAATGACAAATTACTTACTACGATTGGTATTATTATCTATAAATGAAATTAACCGTATTCTATCAACTGATGAATGCTGTAACGTCAAGAAGTGTAAATCTAAGTTAAATTCAATTGACGTTTCATGACTAATGACACGAACCAAACACGAAACATAAAGCTAATTACCTCAAGGTGTTACCTATCAGTACGTAAATCTTAATACAGATGTTCACTTCACGAGCAATATGCGTACTTTTCGCCATCTTTGCCCAAAAAGGCAGCATTTAACACAAAACCATAAGAAAAACCCTTTACAGGTTTAACGTGTTTGCTATGATGCGCTCCGCACTTGAGAGATGCGTTGGGAAAAACATCTCTTTAGCCTATCCATTATGAGTTAGGAAAAACACCCTGGAGGGGTTCCCGAGTGGCCAAAGGGAGCAGACTGTAAATCTGCCGGCACTGCCTTCGATGGTTCGAATCCGTCTCCCTCCACCATATT
>NZ_JBFRSN010001739.1:0-781 GCF_041473595.1 Vibrio sp. 10N.222.46.A1 | reverse complement strand
CTGATTGCTGATGATATTGATGGTCAAGAGAAGAAAGATATCGACTCGCTACTCTCTGGTAGTAATTGGACGTTATCAGTCTTGGCTGTAGGTACGGAAAGCGGCGCGCCGATCTCGTTACCTACCGGTTCGATGTTACAGACCGACTCAGGACAAACCGTGGTTGCGAAAACCAACGTAGACAATATGCGCGACCTGACTCGTCGCTCTGGCGGCACATTCACTGAATTGCAATTGGATAACTCAGACGTTGAACACATCGCAAGTTACCTCGACCGAGTTGCGACAACATCAGAAGTGACTAAAACCAATAACTCACTCAACACCAGAGTGAACAACGGTTTCTGGTTATTGCCGTTTCTGTTACTTCCTGCACTTGGGCTATTTCGAAAAGGGGTCATTTGGTGTGGTCTAGCTGTATTTGTCTCGTTCAGCCAACCGAATACTGCGTTTGCAAATCCTTGGAAAACCGATGACCAAGTGGGTTATCAGTTGTATCAAGATGAGGACTTTCAACAAGCCGCAGAACAGTTCGAACAACAAGAATGGAAAGGCATCGCGCAATACAAAGCCGGTGATTTCGAAGCGGCCGAACAGACGCTACAAGGTCTTTCTGGCGAAGATGCTCGCTACAACCTCGCCAATGCACAAGCAAAGCAAGGTAAGTACGACCAAGCGATAAAAGAGTATCAACGTATTCTCGAAAGTAACCCAGAACATGCTTACGCGAAGAAGAATCTAGAGATTGTCGAACAGGCTCGGAAGCAACAGCAACAGCAAC
>NZ_JBFRSN010001738.1:0-259 GCF_041473595.1 Vibrio sp. 10N.222.46.A1 | reverse complement strand
GAGCTTTCACGTTGCCTTTCACAAAGTCGATTTTTGCTGAATCTGTTGGTAGTAGACCTGTGCCTTCAAGAGCAACGTGAGAGGCTGCGTGAAGCCCGTCAACACCCGCTTTAATGTTGACAGAAACAGATTGAGAAGGCTGAATGAAAGAGAGAGCAAGCTGTGCTTCGTCTTCATCTTTTTGTTCACCGTAAGGTAGACGAACCGCGATGAATTGGTACTCGTCGCTACCAGCGCTTTCATTTAGGCTATCAACGGT
>NZ_JBFRSN010001737.1:0-328 GCF_041473595.1 Vibrio sp. 10N.222.46.A1 | reverse complement strand
TTACATGACGGGCCTTATCCGTGATGAAAACGGCGACAAGATGTCTAAGTCGAAAGGTAACGTACTTGACCCAATCGATATGATTGACGGCATCGGCCTTGAAGAGCTAGTAGAAAAGCGTTGTGGCAACATGATGCAACCTAAACTGGCTGCTAAGATCGAAAAAGCAACACGTAAAACTTTCGAAGATGGTATCGAACCATACGGTACCGATGCACTGCGTTTCACTCTTGCTGCTATGGCTTCAACTGGCCGTGACATCAACTGGGACATGAAGCGTCTTGAAGGTTACCGTAACTTCTGTAACAAGCTATGGAACGCAAGCCGT
>NZ_JBFRSN010001736.1:0-205 GCF_041473595.1 Vibrio sp. 10N.222.46.A1 | reverse complement strand
CGGCACACTAAATTCTTTGCTTTAGAGAGTAAACTCTCTAATTTAAAACCTCATATAAAATGAAGTTCTTGAAAGTGGCTCCCCTTGCAAGACTTGAACTTGCGACATACGGATTAACAGTCCGCCGTTCTACCAACTGAACTAAAGGGGAATTACTTGTCTCAACATTAGGTCTCTAAAGACCATTATTTGTTAAGTACCAAAT
>NZ_JBFRSN010001735.1:0-313 GCF_041473595.1 Vibrio sp. 10N.222.46.A1 | reverse complement strand
ACGCCATCAATACGGAAACGGATAGACAGTGACTTTTCGAAGGTTTCGATATGAATATCCGAAGCGCCTTCTTTAATCGCCTCACCCAACATCGCATTAATTAACTTGATGATCGGTGCGTCGTCTTCTGATTCAAGCAAGTCTTCGTCTTGTGGCAACTCTTCCGCTAACGAGAAAAAGTCGTCATTGTCGGCACCAATATCTTCCATTAACTGTCGAGCTTCCGACGAGTCACGCTGATACGCGTCCGTCAGTTTTTTATCAAATTCGTCTGCGCTGATCGCTTGTGGCGTGAAGCCATTTTTCACAACAC
>NZ_JBFRSN010001734.1:0-716 GCF_041473595.1 Vibrio sp. 10N.222.46.A1 | reverse complement strand
GCAGCAACCTGAATTTGATACTCAGTGTTGTGTTCCACCAGCAAAAGGCGAGGCACACGCAAACTCTCAAGAATGGATCATCGGTGAAGCACTGACCAATCTTTATGTGGGCATGAGCCGATATAATCGCGGCGAGAAGCTTTCTGGCTCTCGCTTTGTTCAATCTTACGCTCTTGATCGTTTGATCGATCTTGTGGATCAAACTGAGCATTCTGAGCCTGAATTCGTTGATGAATTTATGTCGGATAGAAGGCTAGAAGCACGCTTTCCTAAGTTTGCTCAATTGCTACCAACCTTTACCCAAGGTTACGAGCGCACGGCTGAATCGGCACTTGCCCAACTAGCGTTCCTCAACACCCACTTCACAGTTAACCAAGCCATGTGTGACCGAATCACTGAACTGTGTTCCAGTAAAGATTAAGCCTATAACCTGTTAATCTTAAGACCTATTTTCTTGGTGCGCGTAAATAACAGTTGTCGCTCGTCTGTATTGTTGATAGGTTTTAACCATGAAATTTAATTCTGCTTCAACTTCAACTTCAACTTCAATTTTCTTTTGGTGGTGCTCTCAATAGAGCAGCACGGAATACTTACATTCTTTAGCTGCTGGACGGTAGCTAAGAATGTCATCAAAAATGTCGCCTCTTTTTATCTCCAGTAGCCTTTTTAACTTGGAGATACACCATGAATACCAACTCAAACAGCCATACCGACAG
>NZ_JBFRSN010001733.1:0-535 GCF_041473595.1 Vibrio sp. 10N.222.46.A1 | reverse complement strand
GCACACGTATCACCACCAACTTCGCTAACTTGGCGCGTGGTGACAGCCGCCAAGCAAACTTGCGCAATGCACTGCAGATGATTGACAACAGTTTCAACGCATTAGCACACTGGGACAACCCAAAAGGCGACCGTTATTCTGTAGAGCTTGAAATCATTTCTGTTGATATGGACATTGAAAGCAACGGCGAAGCATTCCCTTCCATTGAAGTACTGAAAACCAATATTCTAGACCGTAAAACCAACGAGCGTATTGAAGGCATTATCGGAAATAACTTCTCTTCTTATGTTCGAGATTATGACTTTAGCGTACGTCTATTGGATCATAATAAAGGCCAAGATAAATTCAGCATTCCAGAAGATTTTGGTGATTTGCACGGCAAGCTTTTTAAATATTTCGTTAACTCTGACGCTTACAAAAAGAACTTTAATAAGCCACCTGTTATTTGCTTAAGCGTGTCAGATAATAAAACCTATTACCGCACTGAAAACCAACACCCAGTATTAGGTTTTGAATACCAACCGAATGAGTCTTC
>NZ_JBFRSN010001732.1:0-1001 GCF_041473595.1 Vibrio sp. 10N.222.46.A1 | reverse complement strand
AGAGTACATCGAACATGTCATGAATGAAGGCGATGACTTAATCAAATTTGCAGCTTGGTTCTTTGAAACTATGTTTGAATTAAAGCAAAAAGACACATACCAAATTGCGGGTAAAACTTACAGACAGCCAAAGCGTAGCTAGTGTTTTAGTTACTAACTATTAGGCATTAGCGAATAGTGTCCTTTTTAAGGTCAGTGTTTCTAAGCTAAGTATTTAAAAAGCAGCTCTCTTGAGCTGCTTTTTTTATGAATGTCTAAACCAATGTCTTGGATTGCAAATGGGTATGGTGAATCAAGGTTAGACGGACTTAACATTAACTCATTGATATAACGATACAATGCTGATTTACGCAGAAACAAGAATACGGACGTTGCAATAGGATGAGTCAGTTGCACTAAAATGTGATTTAGATCTTGTTTTTGGCCGCTTTAAGTGTAGAATCCGCGCATAAGAAAATCGATTATGTGCGGAGATAAGCATGAATTACGAACTAGGCCACGCATACCTTGGTCAAATGGTAGCAAAAAACATGATGCACGAAGCATTGTATGGCAAGCCAAAGCCAAAAAAAGCATCATTCTTTAAGCGAATGATGAAGAAAATGGCGAAATAAGCATTTTCAAAAACGGAATTTAAAAAGGCCTTAAACTCGATGAAGTTTAAGGCCTTTTTCGTTTTAGCGATTAATGAAGGTCATCGCTCGTTTTGTTGTGGATGGACACAAAAAACACTGATTAATTCCCGATCGGATTTGTAACTCTGTGTGAGTTTAACCTGTCGATTGGTTGGATAGGTCGACAACATTATTCGGGATGGTATCTAAACCATTTTCTTTCATCCATGCTTCTAAGTTGTCTGCTCCACCGATGTATTTACCATCGAGCCAGATCTGAGGAACGGTTACTGGTGTTTTCTCACCAATGTGCGCTTTGACCTCTGGAATCATGCGATACAAAGCTGCGCTGTCTTTTACGACATCGTGGTATTGGTATTCAACACC
>NZ_JBFRSN010001731.1:0-266 GCF_041473595.1 Vibrio sp. 10N.222.46.A1 | reverse complement strand
TTTGATATGTTAAGCGGACGGGTTCGTGCTTGCATGATTATGGTAATTAGTGAGGATTGAGAGTATGCAGCAAGGCTATATGTCTGAGTCTTCTTGGGATGAATTGACTTTTGATGAACGAAGTTCTTTACAGTTAATGAGAGAAAAATATAAGAACTCTGATCATCATCTGAAATTAATCGATCAGTCCTATGAAGCTATGGGAAAGATTTTTCGATCGAGAATCAATAGTGAAGTAATAAAATATAAAAGATATGAAGGAGACC
>NZ_JBFRSN010001730.1:0-383 GCF_041473595.1 Vibrio sp. 10N.222.46.A1 | reverse complement strand
ACTTATGGCAAGTTCATTCATAATTTAAACCTTCTATAATACATCCGCAAAGTGCGGCTTTAATCTTTTGAAACAAACAACACCAAATAATAAAGTAACAAAAGTCACAAACCAGAAGTATGCGGTCCAACTCATAGACTCCCAAAACCAAAGATCCGTTGTTAATGTGTTTCTATAGCCTTCAGTAATATAGAATACTGGGTTTAATTTAAATACCCACTGATATTGTTGGGGCACCATTGCGATATCCCAAAAAATCGGAGTGCCCCAAAAACCTAATTGTATTAGAACTGCGATAAACTGACCGATATCACGGAAGAAAATAACTATAGACGAGGTAATCCAAGACACTCCAATCATCAAAAGTAGTGAGCATATTAAGT
>NZ_JBFRSN010001729.1:0-309 GCF_041473595.1 Vibrio sp. 10N.222.46.A1 | reverse complement strand
GTTGTACCATCAGCAAAGGTATAGAGTACTTCAACATAAACATTACTATTGGTGTTAAATGAACCACCCAAACCATCTAAACCAAAATCAACGACCCCTAATGGGTTATTCGTAAAATCGAGGACTAAGGTCTCCTGTTTGTTCATACCTCTACCATCGGTATCACCAATACCAAAACCGACATGAGACTGTTCACCTTGATACTGTTTCAAAGGTTTATTATTGTTGTCTTCAATCGTAACCGTAATCGTATTGCCGTTATCTAGGGTAATAAGTCTCTCGGTTGGTGACACCGCGACGCCCCAATTA
>NZ_JBFRSN010001728.1:0-567 GCF_041473595.1 Vibrio sp. 10N.222.46.A1 | reverse complement strand
GCATAGGAGAAGGCACAACGCGTCGGTAGTACTCGCCATCAGCTTTAAACTGCATTGTGCTTTGAGCCATTAATTCTTTAGCTCGTTGCTCTGTATATACAGGGCCAACAAATTTAGTCGGGTTAGCAAACGCAGGGTCTTTTTTGCATACTTCAGTTTGCGTGACTAGCGTTGCTACGTCTAATTCAGGGTCAATGTTTCTGAGCTCTTGTTGTAACATGTAGCCCACCATGCCACAGGTTTGAGAGCCGAGTACATCCATTGGGTATGGTGTCGTCTCTGGCGAATATTCGCTATAAGCCGCGTTTTGTTCCATCAACAAACCTACTTGTGGGCCATTACCATGAACGATAACAATCTCATGCTCGCGTGCTATCGCAGCAATACTCGCCGCTGATTTGATTATATTTTCACGTTGGTTCTCAGCCGTTAATGCTTGGCCTCTTGCTAAAAGAGCGTTACCGCCTAAAGCTAATACTATGCGCATGATAATGTCTCCGATCATTTAATAATTATTTTATTTATTTTACGTAGGGATTAACCGCTTGTTTCTAATTAAATTCAATC
>NZ_JBFRSN010001727.1:0-447 GCF_041473595.1 Vibrio sp. 10N.222.46.A1 | reverse complement strand
CCTATATTCCAAGTCCCTCATAATAAGGGAAATTTATAAAGATTTGGAATAATGCGCCGAACCTCGTTCAACTTCTCCATGTTACTTGCTACAGCATTAAGCTGGGTGCTGGTGACATTAATGCCTGTTATCAATGCTCATGGTAATAGTGCGGGAGTATGGGCGTCGTTATGTACGGTCAATGGCTTTGAACTGGTTCAAATTGAAGAAGGTGAACCTAATACTCATAAAGGAAAGCCGTGTCCCTTTAGCCATTTTTCCACGTTTCACCAAGATGAACTTCCAACTACACTACTGACAACTCGACTGAGTTCTATTGTCTCAGACAGCTACGCTTTTTTGGCTCTAAGCGAACGCTATATGAGGCAAGCCCCGCGCGGCCCTCCCTTTGTTACTGCTTAAACCTAACCCACTAAAATAATTAAAAAATAAAGTATTAAGTAAAGT
>NZ_JBFRSN010001726.1:0-826 GCF_041473595.1 Vibrio sp. 10N.222.46.A1 | reverse complement strand
AGGGTATTATCTGTATTATCTAGTTGGTTAAATTTGTTTTGCCATTCCGTATCTAACTTCATAAAAAATTTTGGCCGGATTACTCCGGCCAAATCCCTATTAACCAGGAATCTTAGCAACCATTCGAACTGAGGTTGTCAGCTCTTCAAGTTGTAACCAAGGTCTTAGGTGAGCCACAGCTGAGTAGGCACCTGGCTTACCAGGTTGCTCAACCACTTCGATGCGAGATTCACAAAGAGGGGTTTTTGCGCGTTGCTCATTACCAATAGCACCGGCGTTGGTGTATTGGTCGATCCATAGTTGTAGCTCTCGTTTGATATCAGGAGCTTCAAGGTTTGAACCTAGCTTGTCTCGACCCATTACTTTCAGGTAGTGGGCGATACGGCTACTTGCCATAATGTAAGGTAGGCGAGCAGAGATAGCAGCATTCGCTGTTGCGTCTGGGTCTGTAAATGTTTTAGGTTTCTGAGTTGTTTGGCCACCGATGAACACAGCGTAGTTAGAACTTTTATAATGAACCAAAGGAAGGAAACCAAGGTCTGAAAGCTCTTTCTCGCGCTCGTCAGTTAGATTCACTTCTGTTGGACACTGCTGAAGTAGATCGCCAGCTTCAGACTTGTAGGTTAAGTTAGGTAGGTTTTCTACTTTACCACCGTTATCAAGTCCACGGATAGATGTACACCAACCCGAAGCAGTATATGCTTGAGTCATTTTAAGACCCAGTTCATATGCAGCATTCGACCAAACTAATTGGTCATTGCTGGTTGGCTTTGGACTGCCATCCATATCGGTTGCAAGCTCTTCGTATGCGAATACATCAGTACTT
>NZ_JBFRSN010001725.1:0-580 GCF_041473595.1 Vibrio sp. 10N.222.46.A1 | reverse complement strand
CATATACCTAGTAAATCTAATTTACCCCCTACGAACAGGAATAAAAGTTCCACCAATTCTTTTTTCTATAGGTAGTCTTTTTTGCTTTTCATATAAACTAGATAAAATTGGTTCCGCTTCAAATGGGAAAAACACCTCTAAAAACCTCAAAAACGGTGTTTTCCCCCCTGATGAGTCAATAGTTCTAGTTGCTTTTATGTTCGCAAACCATATAAGATTATTACAGGTACCAAGTACAAAGCTTTCAGCTTTAGAGGGAGAACGATCATGAAGATCGACTCGTTCTAGATGCGAACTAATTAACTTTTTTAACTCTATTAATTTTTCATTTGCTACTGACATATCAAGTTCATCTTGTTTTGTCGTTGTTGTATTTGATAACCAGTTAATTGTTCTTTCTAAGCTACAAAATGCTTCGTCAGATAATTTGGACGCTTTTTGTCTTTGTTTTTGGTGAAAGTCATGAATTTCTTTTGATTTATGTTTGGTTGCAGGAAAATGGCTTGAACCGAAAAAATCATGAATAGCTTTATTAATAATTAAATAAACCCCGTCGAGGTCTCCTTCATATCTTTTATAT
>NZ_JBFRSN010001724.1:0-342 GCF_041473595.1 Vibrio sp. 10N.222.46.A1 | reverse complement strand
AATCATGCTGTGCGGTTCGTTTTCCAAATCATTGTCGCCCGGCTTTCGAATCGGTTGGGTAGTTGCAAGGAAACAAGCGTTAAAGATTCAGAGATTGCAGCACCTATCGACACTCTCCAGCAGTATTCCGATTCAGCTTGGCTTGTCTCACTACCTGACGTTTTATAGTTATGACAACCACCTTAAAAAGCTTCGTAAACTGCTGAATGAAAGGAAGAAGGCGCATATAGCACTTCTCGAATCCAGTTTGCCTACGAGTGCTCTGATTCATAAAAGCCAAGGTGGTTATTTCCTTTGGATAGAGCTGCCTCATTCTGTTTGTGTAGAGAGGCTTTATGAGCG
>NZ_JBFRSN010001723.1:0-705 GCF_041473595.1 Vibrio sp. 10N.222.46.A1 | reverse complement strand
TTCCATCACTGCACCGACTTCCGTTCGCACAAAAACGCAGGCCAACATGGTCGAGAGATTGTCGAAGCGTTCTTTCGCAAAACAAGTTAAAGGCTTGGATGTATCGAACATTCACCGGGTTCAAAATGATGCCATCAGCGCACTGAACGTGTTGGTCGACATCACCAACCGCTTAAAGCTTGAAGATGAAAGCCTTCAAGACATTAACCACGCCATCAACAAAGCGTTCTCTGCAGTGAGCAGCCTCAGCACCAATCCAACTGAGTTCGCTGATCTGTTTTCTGCGTCAGTGGATGCGGTGGCCGATGGTGTTCAAGCCGAGCCAAACTCAGGTAATGAAGCGGTAGACAACTCGCGCAGTGCTCAAGCTTTACTGCTAGGTGAAGTGAAACCGGACACGCCAACTCAACACCACAATGTGCAGATGGTGACGGGCGCAGTGAAGATGAACAAAGACATCACACACCTAGAAAAAGGCGACCGCTTTGATATTACGAAGTCGGCTAAGCAGCCTGAAACCATCAAGAATGACCTGTCGACTTTGATTGTCGGTATCGATGAGCGCATCAAAGACACCACCCAAGTGTCGACGCTTGAAAGCATAGAATTGTTCGATGCAGTCACTACATTGAAAAGCAATGTGAAGGTTCAGCAAGATAAAGTGATCAGCGGTACCGCGCCCCATAGAACGGTGCAGTCACCACG
>NZ_JBFRSN010001722.1:0-524 GCF_041473595.1 Vibrio sp. 10N.222.46.A1 | reverse complement strand
GAACTCTTTCTTCAACCTGAATTTATACTTATATTACTTTAACTTACTGAGTTTAAATCTAAGGAATTGAAAATGAGCAAACTGACTATTATTGCAACGATCGTCTCTAAAGAAGACAAAACTGAGCTAGTTAAATCAGAGATGATTAAATTGATCGATAGAACCCGTGTTGAAGACGGTTGTATAAACTACGACTTACACCAAGATAACAGTAACCCTGCTCACTTCGTTTTTCATGAGAACTGGGAGTCTGAAGCTCACCTAGAGAAACACTTAGCGAGCCAACACATCGCTGAGTACATGGCTGCGACTGAAGGTTGTATTGAAACCTTTGTGCTTAATAAAATGACGCACATTGCCTAACCAGTCACTCAGTACTGATTCAATAGAAAACCCTGCTCTGATCGCAGGGTTTTTCGTTTCTACAAGCTTATATCCGCTCATTCTAATAATGAAAAAACCCGCCAGAGTAGCGGGTATGGTCAATAATCATGACTGTCAAAGACAGATAGATAATACCAATC
>NZ_JBFRSN010001721.1:0-652 GCF_041473595.1 Vibrio sp. 10N.222.46.A1 | reverse complement strand
CTATGCTGAAGAAGGCACGGTGACCGAAGTAACATCATCAATCAAAGCTTTTTTAGAGAAACAGCCGACCTCAGAAAATCATATCTTTTTAGATTTTGAAGACTATCCTAAATTTACGTTAGAAATTGACGGTCATACTTCTAAGTTTGCAAAAGAGCTGCTTCAGAAAATTACTGAAAAAGATGAAAATCTAATTCGCCAATACTTTGATGTTGAAATGCACAAACAAAGCCCGGATAAAAAGCTTTGTGCAAACTATCAATTACTAGGGCGTGAAGAAGTTCAAGATGTCATTGTCGATCTATTGTTCAAAGCGCGTTTAATGAAAGATCAATTCTTAACAGCGCGAGCATTATTGGATTTCATTTTTCATCTGCTTGCTGGGCCTGGCTATTTGTTTGATAACCTATTCAAAAAAGGTGAAAACGAGCTGACCAATATTATTTCAGACTTTGACCCATCGATTCAACGTACACAAAAAATCGACAAATTTATTTTGTCTCACTCATTGCAGCTACCAGACGTTAACTTTGACGATTATAAAACCGCATTGACTGCTTTTGGTATACGAAGGGGACTAAATGCCGAGTCCTACTTGCGATTGTTTTATATTCTAAGGAAGTCGGACTATGGGAATGAATACCATAAGCAG
>NZ_JBFRSN010001720.1:0-703 GCF_041473595.1 Vibrio sp. 10N.222.46.A1 | reverse complement strand
ATCTTCACCACCTTCACCTGAGTTTGACTTCGCGCCAATGCGGTTCATTGCAACAGCCAGTGTTGAGTGAGCCTCATGTGAGATTGAACCAAAGCTCATTGCGCCGGTTGCGAAACGCTTAAGGATGTTCTCGATGGGTTCTACTTCCGCTAGAGGAATAGAGCCTGCAGGGTTCTTGATGAAATCCAGTTGACTACGTAGCGTTGCTGCGTTGTCGCCTTGGTCATCGACTGCTTTTGCGTACTTCTTGAATTGACCGTAATCTTTGTTACGCGTCGACTCTTGAAGTAGAGAAATGGTTTCAGGGTTGAATAGGTGCTTCTCACCACGTTGTTTCCACTGGTAAACACCGCCAACATCAAGGATCTGAGCTGGGATTTCACGAGCTGGGTAACCAACACGGTGACGAACTAGCACTTCTCGTGCGATATCATCGATCGTTAGACCTTGGATACGAGAAACAGTACCAGTGAAGTATTTTTCAACCACTGACTTGCTTACACCAAGTGCTTCAAAGATTTGTGCACCGTGGTAAGACTGTAGCGTAGAGATCCCCATCTTAGAGAAGATCTTCAGTAGACCGCCGTTGACACCTTTACGGTAGTTATCGAATAACTCACGCGGGTGTGCGTTTGGATCTAGCTTCTTCGTACGTTGCAGTTCAACAATCGTTTCAATAACTAGGTATGGGTTAACTGCGTTC
>NZ_JBFRSN010001719.1:0-306 GCF_041473595.1 Vibrio sp. 10N.222.46.A1 | reverse complement strand
TTAGTCAGTGTTTTATGTGCGTGTTGTCAATTTATGTTGTCATTTCGCTAACAAGGGGTAACACGCGCCTGACTTGTTGGGGCTAGCGTATCAAGGACTTTACGCTAAGTGCTTTTGCTGTCAGTAGACTCATCTTTTTGAGCTTTTTCTTGGTTCTGTTTATCCAATTGATTGAGCTTGTCTAAGTCTTTTTCTGTTTTGTTACGACCTGTCAGATCCATATTAGCGGTCTGTTTGAGCGCAGCAATATTACCCACCACAACGCTAACCACGATGATGATGATAACCCAAGGGTTTGTAAGCCAC
>NZ_JBFRSN010001718.1:0-534 GCF_041473595.1 Vibrio sp. 10N.222.46.A1 | reverse complement strand
GCGGCGCGTGCTGGTGAATCGGGCCGTGGTTTCGCAGTCGTTGCCGATGAAGTTCGCACTCTGGCGCAACGTACTCAAGAATCGACCACTGAAATCCGCAACATGATTGAGCAGCTCCAAGCGGGTGCAAGCTCTGTATCTAACGCGATGAATCAAAGTAAAGACACAGCCACTGACGCCGTTGAACGCGCTCAGCAAGCAAACTCTTCACTTGACCGCATCCGCGACGCGATTCAGCGCATCTCTGATATGAATATTCAGATTGCTTCAGCAGCTGAAGAGCAGAGTTTAGTAGCGGAAGAGATCAACAACAACACAGTTAAGATCAAAGACCTTTCAACACAGGTATCGAACGCAGCTCAAGACGCAAACACAGCAATGCAAGTTCAAACTGACAATGTTCGCCAACAAGACGAACTATTAAACAAGTTTACGGTTTAACCGCCTTAGCGTTTAGCTAACTAACACCTTGTTTAACTAACACCCTGTTTAGTAAGCAATAAACAGCTTTATATAAAAAACCCCGCTTACTGG
>NZ_JBFRSN010001717.1:0-854 GCF_041473595.1 Vibrio sp. 10N.222.46.A1 | reverse complement strand
GACTGAAGTTACGTCTAAAAGCTTAGATGCGACTCAACTCTACTTAGGCGAAATCGGTTTCTCACCACTATTAACCGCTGAAGAAGAAGTACTTTATGCACGTCGAGCTCTACGCGGTGATGAAGCAGCACGCAAACGCATGATCGAAAGTAACCTGCGTTTGGTGGTGAAAATTTCTCGTCGTTATAGCAACCGTGGTCTTGCACTTCTCGATCTTATTGAAGAAGGCAACCTAGGTTTGATTCGCGCCGTAGAGAAGTTTGACCCAGAGCGTGGCTTCCGTTTCTCAACTTACGCAACATGGTGGATTCGTCAAACCATTGAACGTGCGCTAATGAATCAGACTCGCACTATCCGTTTGCCAATCCATGTTGTGAAAGAGCTGAACATCTACCTACGTACCGCAAGAGAACTTTCACAAAAACTTGACCATGAACCAACGGCAGAAGAAATTGCTTCTAAGCTAGACAAACCTGTTGGTGATGTGAGCAAGATGCTTCGTCTAAACGAAAGAGTGAGCTCTGTTGATACACCTATCGGTGGTGATGGTGAGAAAGCGCTACTGGATATAATTCCGGACATCAACAACTCAGACCCTGAGGTTTCAACTCAAGATAGCGATATTAAGAACTCGTTGATTTTCTGGCTTGATGAGCTGAATCCTAAGCAGAAAGAGGTGCTTGCGCGTCGCTTTGGATTACTTGGCTATGAACCATCAACACTAGAAGAAGTAGGCCGTGAAATTAGCCTAACTCGTGAACGCGTTCGCCAAATCCAAGTTGAAGGTCTGCGTCGTCTACGTGAGATTTTAATCAAGCAAGGCTTGAATATGGAAAACCTGTTCAACGTAGAAA
>NZ_JBFRSN010001716.1:0-557 GCF_041473595.1 Vibrio sp. 10N.222.46.A1 | reverse complement strand
TTCTTATAGAGCGGGTAATCTTTAATTTATTTCCTTTATTTACATAAACTTAAATGACATGAAAATCAAATCAAGCCATCCTTATAGAAACAGGCCAACAACAGAAGTAAACACAAGTGAAATACAAATTAACATAGAAAAGAAAACTATATTTTCAAAATTAACAATAAAGAAACCATGTCGAGATAATCATAAAAACCCGGAGAGATCTGACATATAAATAATTTAATCATATAAAACCAAAAGCCAAATTAGCTTTCCAAAGAGGGAATCACAAAAATTACAGAACAAGACAAAAAGTCAAAATCCAGCCCCTAGGAATGGATAAATGCCAAAATAAATGGATAAATCCACTTTACCCCTTGTAAATCATCAACTTTTATTTATAAATTCAAGTTTTGGGTGAACATCTCTATAACCTGTTATTGACCCCAAATTCTGCGATTAGTATCAACATCTTGAGAGAAATAGTGACATTTTAGTTATGTTATTTAGAAAGGACTCTTAGGTTGAATGAAAATCTCAGCATCACATATCAATCACGTAAATATAATAAC
>NZ_JBFRSN010001715.1:0-522 GCF_041473595.1 Vibrio sp. 10N.222.46.A1 | reverse complement strand
AGCAGAAAATAATGGAAAAACAATGTGAAAAAATTTAAATTACAAGTCATAGGTTCAATGGTTCTAATCATCACAATGATTATTTTAATCATCGCATCTTTGAATTTTTGGTCTTTCCACAATGAAAGTATTCGATTAAACAAGGAGATACTTCATGAGAAAAACTCAACAATTAACGGAAAGATGACAGAAAAACTAGAAATTTACAAACACATTTTGTCTTCAATAAAAATAGATGATGATAGTTATAAAAATGGTAGTTTATCCTCTAACCTTACTAACCAACTGCAATCAATTCATAATATTTTTGGTAATATTAGTATCGGTGTCTTCCTTTTTGACCGTGAAGGTTCGCTTTACGATATGTCTGGAAAAATTACAGAAGTTAATGTTAAAAAAATTCAACGTGATTATTTTATCGAAACATTCGAGAAAGGTAAAGAGTTCTATGTTTCAAAGCCTTATACTTCATCAACTTCGGGAGAGGTCGTATTCGGTATAGTGTATAAGATAAATGAAGAT
>NZ_JBFRSN010001714.1:0-254 GCF_041473595.1 Vibrio sp. 10N.222.46.A1 | reverse complement strand
TTCAATCGTGTAGGTACGAGCTTTTGTTCCTATAACTTTAATGTGTGGTAATCGCTTACCACCATCAAAAAAGGTCGAGAGGATGTTGAGATTATGCCCGCTCCATATAGCGTACCTGGACTGTTATTTGCACGTCAAAAATCCACTAACTACAGAAAAATAAAAATTAGGCAATGACAATAAAATTAGTTATGGAATTGGACGCTCAGGCCCTGTTCGCACTCCACACCAAAATCATGCGATCTTAGAACCGC
>NZ_JBFRSN010001713.1:0-316 GCF_041473595.1 Vibrio sp. 10N.222.46.A1 | reverse complement strand
ATCATAAACACACGCTAATACAAAAGAAGCATGAGACAAGTAGAATAGCGCCTGTATTAAATAATAATACTCAGGTATGAATGAAATAGTCATTGATGATTCAAGAACCACCACAGACATAATAAAACACGAAAGATAGCTAATTATTATTTGAACTTTATTATTAACTTCTTTTGATATCAAACAAAATGCTATAACAACGGCTGCAAGGATAGTGCTAATTAAAAACCCAACAATGACATCAAAGTTTATATAAACTGAAAAGAACTGTAGAAACACAAATGAAGAACAAATCAGTAAGTGCTTTGTATTTATT
>NZ_JBFRSN010001712.1:0-386 GCF_041473595.1 Vibrio sp. 10N.222.46.A1 | reverse complement strand
CAAGACCACCAGCTATAAGTGCGATAGAAATAAGCTTAAGTTTCATTCGATGAGATCCTAATAAAATACATTAATAAGTAGGGTTGCCATTGGGGGGATGACCGAGAATGACTGTGATAGTCATGACCAGCCATAATAACGATTGGTATTCAAAAGAAACATGAAAGAGTGCTAGCCGATTCGTGCATGTTTTCATTTTGAACAGAAACTAAAAAATGGGTAAATGGAGTAAAAATGGACTAACTACTTCTCGCTCGAAGTTATCCAAAGCTTATAAAAATCACTATAACCGGTTTGGTTAACCTCTACGCCATGAACCTCAACACTATTAAAAACCTTCTCTTTACCGTGAAATAACGGACAAAGTAACTTCTGTTGATAAAACG
>NZ_JBFRSN010001711.1:0-257 GCF_041473595.1 Vibrio sp. 10N.222.46.A1 | reverse complement strand
AACAGGGAATAAAGGGAGGTAATTTACACTTCTGCCGATGAAAATAGGCAGAAATTAAGATGAAAAAACAGTCACAAGTTCACTAATTAAATAGTTAAGCGGTGATGTATTTATCTGGATGAGGTTTTTTAGGCACAAAAAAATCGGCTATTGAGCCGATTCTAAGGAAGGTTTGATAGGTTTATGCGTTGCAATGTGTGTTAGAAATGATGAACTAAACTGGGGAATTAACCGACCATTGCAATATGTGTGTGGTG
>NZ_JBFRSN010001710.1:0-443 GCF_041473595.1 Vibrio sp. 10N.222.46.A1 | reverse complement strand
GTAAAGAGTTGATCTATTTTGTGGAACATTTTTCGTTCAATCTCTTTGGTCTCATGGCTGCGAATACAAGGTAAAGAGTCGTATTGAGCTCTATTCTTTAAATTGCAGATGTTTGATCCCGAGAGCTCGAAAATGTTGAGCCACATTTTTCTAAATCGTTCTTTTAGACTCATCGAATCTTCAACGCCTTGCTGAATTAAACCAGCATTTCGTTGAGTGACAGCTAAGCGAACTTGTTGTAATAGTTCTTCTTTGTCTGAGAAGTAGCGATAAATAGTTCCAGCCGCAACTCCTGCTTCTTTAGCTAGTTTATGCATAGAAAGTCCGTGAAAGCCTGATTCAGCAATCAGTTTTTCGGCGGCATCTATAATTTGTTGTCTTTTATCTATCATAGAATAAAAACCAGACAGTGATAATATACTCACTAATGAATGAACGTTCAT
>NZ_JBFRSN010001709.1:0-360 GCF_041473595.1 Vibrio sp. 10N.222.46.A1 | reverse complement strand
GGAAGAGAATAGGGTGATCCTATCGACTATCTCTGCGATCAGTAAGGCGAGTAACATATCTGAAATATTTTCTAGTCTCGAATTCGCACTCAAAAAATACATAAAGTTTGATGATTTTATTGTGGTATCAAGAGTAGGGAATGAAGGTAGTTTCAAAACCCTGTTAACCAATAACAAAGTATTCGAACAAATGAATTGGACAGATTGTGGCAAGCTATCGCGAGTCATTAATGGAGAATGTGCCATTCTTTTTGAACCCAAATCTCTGGGTGAATTCAGCACTTTGCATCCCATTATCCTAGACCAAATTAACTCCGTACTGATTACTGGTATTGATAGCGGGCTTACACAATCCGTTAT
>NZ_JBFRSN010001708.1:0-259 GCF_041473595.1 Vibrio sp. 10N.222.46.A1 | reverse complement strand
AGAGAAAGAGCTAAAACCAGCGGCTATCGCTCACCTACAAGCAACAGGTGACAAACCAACGCCTAAGAAAGTTGATACCTTGCTAAAACCTGTATTGAGCAGCCTTGAAATCAACGCAGCACTTGCCGCTTTCAACGAGATTGGCGCGAGCGCTGAATACCTAAGCCTAGATGTATCGAACCATGAGTCAGTAGCGAAAACACTGGCGAATTTCGAAGGCATCACAGGTCTTATCCACGGCGCTGGTGTACTGGCTGAC
>NZ_JBFRSN010001707.1:0-467 GCF_041473595.1 Vibrio sp. 10N.222.46.A1 | reverse complement strand
GCATTAAGCATTAAGCATCAAACATTAAGTGCAAATAGCTGATAGCTAAGTGCTAAGTGCGGTATCTTGCCAAAGTTTGAGACAGAGAAACCGATGCTTCAGTCAGCTTAGATACGCCCTTTGAAGAGTTTTGAGCGACATCTTTGATTACGTCTGATTGGCCTCGTATATCATTAAGCTCAGCAGCGATGGTATTCGCTACGTTGCTTTGTTCATCAGCTGACGTTGCTATTTGTAGACTCATGTCCATTAGCGCTTGTGCGGAATCTGCAATCGAGTTTACGTCATCACCGATATGTGAAATGAGTTGGCTACTGGTTTGCGCTTGATCAACCGTTTGCACCGTGATCTTAGCAATATTTTGACTCTCTTGCTGTAAGCGTTCAATCATCGTTTGGATCTCAACTGTAGCGGATTGAGTTCTGCTAGCAAGCGTTCTTACTTCATCAGCAACAACGGCGAAACCA
>NZ_JBFRSN010001706.1:0-225 GCF_041473595.1 Vibrio sp. 10N.222.46.A1 | reverse complement strand
AATCGCTAATAAAGAAAAAAGCCTTGGTTCAGATCACATATTTCTGGGTTTTTGTCTAGAATCTGGTATATTATTGACCGTTTTTTAAATCAAGCTAGCGGTTATTATCCAAACTTTTGAGATAAGTGACGGCTACTTTTATGAGTGAATCGAGAATCCATGTCTACTCCACAGATTGATAAGTTAAGAAATATCGCGATCATCGCGCACGTTGACCACGGTAAA
>NZ_JBFRSN010001705.1:0-742 GCF_041473595.1 Vibrio sp. 10N.222.46.A1 | reverse complement strand
ATATGACACTGGCGCGTTACTTGATCATTCGAGCGATAAAAAGCGGCAAGATTCGTCTGCAAAAACTACCTAACCCGATTGATATTGAAGGTCTCTCTGAATTGTTGGTGCGTATATCTCAGATGGTAGTAGATTGCCCTGAAATACATGATTTGGATATCCATCCAGTACTGGCCAACGGAGACAAGTTCACGATATTAGATGCCGATATCATCTTGAAAGCATACCAAGGCGATCCTCAAGAACGTCTTGCGATTCGCCCTTATCCAGTCGAATTGGAAGAGAATATCGTACTTAAGGACGGCACTGAGGTGTTGTTACGCCCGATCCTTCCTGAAGACGAGCCGCTTCATGCTGATTTTATTCATCGTGTATCCAAAGAAGACCTTTACAAGCGTTTCTTTAGTGATGTGGGTGAATTCAATCATGAGGCGTTGGCTAACTTTACTCAGATTGACTTTGATAGAGAAATTGCATTTGTGGTCGTTCGAAAGGAACAAGGCGTACCCGCGATTATTGGCGTATCGAGAGCGCTGATTAACCCAGAGAACACCGATGCAGAGTTTGCTATTCTGATACGTTCCGATCTGAAAGGCGTCGGATTAGGTCGCATTTTGATGACTAAGGTTATTGACTACTTTCGTACAAAGCAGACCAAGCAGATGTCGGGTATGACGATGCCGACCAACCGAGGGATGCTGACACTAGCCCAGAAGTTGGGCTTCGAGCTAGATATCAGTTT
>NZ_JBFRSN010001704.1:0-827 GCF_041473595.1 Vibrio sp. 10N.222.46.A1 | reverse complement strand
GTGAGTACATCAAGACAGTGGTCAGCAATTAAGTCGTAAGACGTATCGAGCAAAGTAAGCCTAGTTAATTACAGGTCATTGAATAATTAAATAAATACCGTTTTAATAAGCTCAAAACCAAATGTTTGTAAGAGCGCAGATTGCTGTGTACCAGAGATGATGGCGCTATACCAGAGAAGGTCACCCATGACTGATTTGAACCCAAAAAGTGAATTAAATATAGAGAAGCTCACCAACGATTTCCCGTTGTTAAAACAACTTATAGCGTTAGAAGAAGTGAGTTGGTTTAACCCAAACATCACGACGTTAGAACAGGGTTTACCTTATGTGGGGTTAAGCGAAGAGGACATTCAAGATGCAAGCCTGCGATTACAAAGGTTTGCCTCTTATCTGGCGAAGGCATTCCCTGAAACACAAGTCACCAATGGCATCATCGAATCTGAGCTTATCGATATCCCTGCAATGAAGTTAGCATTAGAAGCTCATTATCAGCAGCCAATAAAAGGGCGTTTGATGATGAAGAAAGACAGCCATTTACCGATTTCAGGTTCAATCAAAGCGCGCGGTGGTATCTATGAAGTACTAACGCATGCCGAGAAGCTTGCCATTGAAGCTGGGTTACTGTGTGAGAGCGATGACTACAGTAAGTTACTCGAACCTGAATTTCGTGACTTCTTTAAACAATACAGTATTGCGGTAGGGTCTACGGGTAACTTAGGCATGTCGATTGGCATAATGAGTGCCAAGTTAGGCTTTACAGTGTCGGTTCACATGTCTGCTGATGCGAGAGCGTGGAAGAAAAACAAACTGCGTGAGCATGGTGTCAA
>NZ_JBFRSN010001703.1:0-644 GCF_041473595.1 Vibrio sp. 10N.222.46.A1 | reverse complement strand
CTTCTGTAGGTGCGCATAAGAGCTCATGAAACCGAATGAGTGACGCATAGTTATAAAGTTACCGAAGCCTTTCTTACTTGGGCGCACGGTTTCAATTACGCCATCAGCTGGCGCTACTATATCTTCACCACGCTTACATGTTAGGTCGATACCAGTATGAACGTGGCGTTTACCTGTTATAGGGTTCGAGCGACGCCCATAAGAGGATGATATGCGTTGATAAGCCATAGGGCTGTCATTTGGAATCAAACGAAACATTGTGGCTCTGACTGCTGAATCTACTGCAGCTGCATCAATTCGGTCTTCTAAAGAGACGTCATCAGTAAGCGGCTCTTCATCGGTCAGGCCAAGCACTGATTCCACATCAAATACACGCTTGCCAAGTAACTGAATAGTGCCTTCTTTCTCGGTTAATGCTTGAGACAGTGAGTGATTGGTTTCTACCTGCTCAGCGTAAAGAAAGTCGGTTTGTTCTTTTTCAACAATCAGTGTTTCAATCAATTGTTGTGCATCATCGGCTTGTAGGGCGAGTTCTTGCTTGCCCTCAAAGTGCATGTATGCAGCTCCGCCAATCAATAGAGGCACTGAAAAAATTGCGGTAGTACATAGTAGTACGGCTTTTCGACCGAAATAAAACGTCTGAT
>NZ_JBFRSN010001702.1:0-466 GCF_041473595.1 Vibrio sp. 10N.222.46.A1 | reverse complement strand
TATAGAAGCGATTGTTAAAGCGGGCGCTGATGGTTACTTACTGAAAGATACTGAACCCGATGAGTTGATTGAACTGCTTAAGCAAGCACATAGCGGCGATAAGGCATACAGCAGTGTGGTAGCTCGTTATTTGAATGATGCTGACAGTCGAAATGATATCTTCGACCAACTGACTGAACGTGAAATGCAAATTCTTCAAGAAGTCGCGAAAGGTTACCGTAACAAGCAGATCGCCGATCACCTGTTTATTTCTGAATCGACAGTTAAGGTACATATGAAGAGTTTGTTGAAAAAGCTGCAAGTGCCTTCTCGTACCGCAGCAACCGTTCTTTATTTAGAACGTTATGGTGACATGAAGTAGGGCTTGTTCTTTTTAAGTAATACTATTTAAAGCTGTGCTGTTTCAATCCCTTGTGACATTTTTAGTGTCATGCTCCAATAGATAGAGTTTTGAATTCTCTAATTA
>NZ_JBFRSN010001701.1:0-343 GCF_041473595.1 Vibrio sp. 10N.222.46.A1 | reverse complement strand
CAGGTGTGATGATGGGCCTTGGTGAGACGAAAGAAGAGATCGTTCAAGTATTGAAAGATCTTCGTGAACATGGCGTAACAATGCTGACACTAGGCCAGTACCTAGCACCAAGCCGTCACCACTTGCCAGTTGAACGCTACGTGCCGCCTTCTGAGTTTGATGAGTTGAAAGAGATTGCTCTAGAGCTAGGCTTCACTCACGCAGCATGTGGTCCGTTTGTACGTTCTTCTTACCATGCAGACTTGCAAGCACAAGGTATGGAAATTAAGTAATCACGATTGCTTAACGAACAATACAAAGGCGCTGAATTTTATGTTCAGCGCCTTTTTTGTATCGAACAAGC
>NZ_JBFRSN010001700.1:0-240 GCF_041473595.1 Vibrio sp. 10N.222.46.A1 | reverse complement strand
GATAGAAACCACCGCAACACCAGCCAATTCACCGATCATCATCCATAATGTACGCTTGTATCCAACACTCATTCCAAGTGTCAACGCCAAGGTCATACACATACCGGGCGTAATTGACACAAAGAAAAATGTGGGAATAAAAGCCCAAAGTAGTGCGCTATCCATATTATTACCTTATCGACTTATTTTTATTTAAGTGTTTAGCTTGTTGAGCTGTCTTTCTAAGGAGCTACCTCTGTC
>NZ_JBFRSN010001699.1:0-716 GCF_041473595.1 Vibrio sp. 10N.222.46.A1 | reverse complement strand
TCACTATAGTATGAAGATATCAGCCACTGAGACAAGGAAAGGCAGCCCATAGTCAAAACGACCATAAGCATGTTTCCGAGAACCAATTTACCTTTTAACTTCATAAGCAATAACTTCTCTAGTTAACGGGAGATGTATTCATCAACCAGTCGTTTTTGCGCTTCCGCCCAAGAAATGCTTTCTACAATCTCTGGTGTGATAGCATCAAACTTTTTCGTCTTCTTATAGGCTTTCAAAGCCAGTTTACCTTCCTCACTTTCATGAGCCGCAAGCAATACTAAGAGCATGTTTTGCTTAAGTTCGGAGGAGAGATCAGGGCGTATTAGTACTAGTGAGCGGGGAATCGCTTGAGAAGTATGGATTACCTGTAACTGTTGTTTTACCTGCTCGGGAATTTCTTTCTCCCAATCGAGATTACTAAATGCAGCTGACGCAACAATATTACGATGAACCCAGCTCATCATGTTAGATTCTCCTCCAGACTTTGAATATTCATCGGAGAAAAAATAACCCACCTTGTCTTTCGGTGGATATTCTCTAGGGGAGCTTAGCTCATAGAGCTTATATCCTTGCCCAAGCAGTATCGCCGCAGGGACAAGAAATGCACTAGTAGAACCGACATCCTCAAAGACAACCGTTTTGCCTCGCAGATCACCTAGGGAGTCTACCCCGTTATCGCGTTTGGAAAAGAAGATTGAATGATATTCCGCCACACC
>NZ_JBFRSN010001698.1:0-660 GCF_041473595.1 Vibrio sp. 10N.222.46.A1 | reverse complement strand
ATTTTAACGTGGCGTTTTATTATCTATTAGAAAGCTCTAGCTGTGTTAATTGGAGCCGTGTATGAACACTATACCAGTCGAGCCATATGATAAGCCGCCACATATTCGCCATTTCTGAAAGCGAACCCAGCCGACTCTCCTTCAATAACAAAACCGAATTTCTTGTAGAGACTGATCGCTCTTTCGTTATCGGTGTACACCGTTAGCTCCAGTCGTTTGATGTTAATCCAGTTATCACACAAGTCGATCGCGGTCGCGAGCAGTTGGCTACCGACACCTTTGCCTAATACATCGTCTTTAACACCCATTCCGAATGAAGCAACATGACGCCTTCTCGGGTTTACACACACTTCCATTCCCAAATTACCAACAATCTCATCGTCGATAATCGCGACATACGAGTACACGTTGTCGGGCATATTAGAGATTCGTTTCTGCCAGCTTTCCAGAGATGGATTTGGGAGTTGCAGCGTACCGGTATAAGCGTTTGTGCATTCGTAAACTTCTTTGATTCCCTTTGCATCTGACGGTTCAGACCGTCTCACTATAATACTCATCGCAACTCCTACTATTTTCATCGCTAAATATGAAACACATCCTTAATGTGCACCTAGCACATTATCAAATACTAAATATTTAACAATAGGTAAGATAAAATTG
>NZ_JBFRSN010001697.1:0-302 GCF_041473595.1 Vibrio sp. 10N.222.46.A1 | reverse complement strand
CTTCTTAACCCTGTTGGTTGCCAGCCAAATTTTTTCGTATTACGCGGTGTTCAATTATGCATTGATGCCGAGTTTGCAGCAGTTTAATAAAATTTTGGCTCACGAACTAAACCTAGTATTGGACCAAGGCAGTGATATCGAGATTGATGCGCCACTGCGTCAGCGTGTACTTGAGCAGCTCGGGGTTACGGTTCATGCCAAGGACAGTGAAGCGTCGGGCGAGTACTACCATGCGGTCGCGATAGACCTGATGAGTGAGGAGATGACCAAAGAGCTCGGATCTGAAACCGAAGTGCGATTGG
>NZ_JBFRSN010001696.1:0-652 GCF_041473595.1 Vibrio sp. 10N.222.46.A1 | reverse complement strand
GTATCAACATCCGTACTATTGATTTGCGCCTTACCTTTTACTACCTTAACCGCTTCACCAATCCATTTTCCACCATGTTTATTAAAGTAGCCTAAACGAACTGTTTCATCACTAGAGCTTGCATCAACCTTATAAGTTAAGGTTTGAAAATAACCTTGACTGTATGAACGGAAGAATCGCAGTTCATCGCCTTTCTTCGCTAGTGCTAATGCAGCCTTTTCATACTTGTCCGCTGCACACTGTTCTCCGTTTTCCGCACTATATGCCAGAACAGTACCATTGCTATTGATGCGGCAAACATATTGACCAGATAAGGCTTTAGAGTTAACTCGGCTGAGCAAAGCAGTCGCGTCACTACTGCTTACGGAACTGTTTGTCGAGAATTCCCCCAATACAGTATTAAAAGGAACCAGTTGAGCTTGTGAAGCTGCAGGTAATTTAGCTACAGCATAATCTAGAGCTATAAAGTCTACTTTTGCTTTTTGTAAACTTCCTGCCGCATAATTTACCAATTCACGAGCTTGAAAATAACCTTCTAGATTTGGCGACGCATAAACAGAAGTACCAAGAGTGGCAAGGATAATACCTATAGATAATTTCTTCAAAACTTGACTCCTACTACTTCGCTTTAAAATTGCTTGGAGACTCAAAT
>NZ_JBFRSN010001695.1:0-428 GCF_041473595.1 Vibrio sp. 10N.222.46.A1 | reverse complement strand
TGAATCACTCTTAAATTTATTGTTAGCTGAATTTTTCAAACTGTTTTAAAAGATTATTTCATTTATCCAGTACTTTACTACGCTCGCCTTCTGACACGAAATTTAAGAGGATGGATAGTTCGATGAAGTCTGTATGGCTTCCCCAAATATCTCAGAGTCATAGCAACTTTTTATCCAAGACAACTCCTCACCAGTGATGCTATGAAATACTTCCAGAGGCATGTAGTCACAATGTTCAGGATTGGCAAAGTTAGACGTAGAATTTAACACAAAAACGAAAAAGTCAATAAAAACAGAATCTTAAATAAACAAAGCTGTGTATAAAAACAGTTAAACTTCCAATTTATGGCGCATAAAACTGCCTTTTATCAGCCTGCGTAGTCATTTTTTAGATCAAGTAATCTTGCATAGTTAAGCATCGATTAGAT
>NZ_JBFRSN010001694.1:0-500 GCF_041473595.1 Vibrio sp. 10N.222.46.A1 | reverse complement strand
TCAAAACAGCATTAGCAAATGACACTGATTTTGATAAATACATTGGTGGCGGCGACTCGACTAAGATTGCTAAAGCCAAGTTTGCTATTGGGGCGATGTACGATGCATCAAGTGCAGATGTCAATGTAAGTCAAGGGTCGGTTAAGTTACCTCACTACTTAGAAACAAGCAGCAGCAAATGGAATACTCAGCCGTTTGAATCCGCTATGCCTAGCCTAGCTAAGGTTTCAAATGCTCTAAGTAATAGTGCAGAAAAGGCGAACATGGCCGCTCAACTTATTGCTGCTGGTATTGATGCAAGTATATTAGCGACGAGTCAAACAGAGCAGCTTAAACTCATTGGTTTAAACCTGACTCTTAAAGATGGTTCTGCACTTGATAGCGAGCGAGTCATCACCAAATACTCACCTGTTCCTCAAGTTAAATCATTAGAAGACGTCGAATTCTTACTGTTTACGCCAAATGGTTCTGATCCTACTAATGTTGTGATCTACCAACAC
>NZ_JBFRSN010001693.1:0-868 GCF_041473595.1 Vibrio sp. 10N.222.46.A1 | reverse complement strand
GAATTAGAGTCCCACTGAGAAGATTTTGAATCACCAATACGAAGTGCTTCCCAGCTGTTGCCGTTGTAACGAATCGCCTCTTTGATATCGAATTCATTGAACTGGTTAGGCTTTTGGTCCATGAAGATGTTATTTGCGATCAGGTGGTTGTCAGCTGTGTCATCTTTTTGCACACCAATCAAAGTGCCGCGCTTCTGCTTACCTTCGAAACGGTTGTTGATGACTTTGCCGTCTTTACCCCACAAAGAAACCCACAGGTATCTTGGGTATTCAGAACGACGCTCATCTGGTTGATATTCATAAGCGTGGTTGAAATAATAAAATGTTGAATTCTTTAAAGTGTTGTTGTCGCCCATCATTCGTACGCCGCCAAACCTTTCGTTTGGACCGCCTTCGGTAAACACTAGGCCATCAAGCGTGATGTTATCGCCTTTCAGTTCAAACTGAACTAGGCCAGTTAACCAGGCGGAACCCGCTTGCTCGGCTTTAATGGTGATGTCATTCGCCGTAATCGTCACTTGACCTAAGTTTGCGTATTTACCGGCAGGGATAATAACTTCGTCGCCATCTTTTAGGTTTTCAAATTGTGCTTTAAGCGCAGCGACTTGCTCTTCTGATGCAACGGCTAATGTGTTGCCATCGACCTCAGTTAAGCGGTCACTGTTCAATAGGTAACTACGGTCGATTTCGCTAATAGCTGGCGCAGCTTGTTCAGCGACACTGACTACGGGTGCTGTTTTCTCTTGTGTCGTACAGCCTGTTGCAAAAGCGAGCGTGAACGCGCTAATAATGCTTACCGATAATAGTTTTTTGTTCATCGTACATCTCACGTTAAAGTTTGGATTATAAAAATGACGGCCACCCATTT
>NZ_JBFRSN010001692.1:0-766 GCF_041473595.1 Vibrio sp. 10N.222.46.A1 | reverse complement strand
AAAGAAAAAGCAGCGATAAATCGCTGCTTTTTTTGTATTTGGAGTTATTTAAAAAATAACGCTATTTGATAACACGAAGACTTGGGCGACCTTTCGCTGGACGAGATGGCTCAGGTTCTGAGTCAGACTCTTCAGCATCTACGTCTGCTGTTGCAACACTCAAAGATGGGCCTTTTTCTGGTTCTTCAAAAGGACTTTCTTCAATTCCTTCTTCAAACGCTTCCATGTAAGCCTCTTCAGGTTCAAACATGGTACCAGCACCATTCTCACGAGCATAAATAGCCTGTACTGCGTATAGCGGAACGATCACAGAGTGTGGACGACCACTAAAGCGAGCACTAAACGTCACAGCTTCGTTACCCAGTTCAAGTTGTCCAACCGCACGAGGCGCGATGTTCAGAATGATCTGACCATCTTGAACAAACTCGTCTGGAACTCTCACACCCGGCAATGTTGCTTCAACAACCAAGTGTGGAGTCAGTTCGTTATCAACCAGCCATTCATAAAATGCACGAAGCATGTATGGTCGGCGTGGAGTCATATTTGAAATATCCATAAACGCTTAGCGAACGAGTCGCATCTCACGCTCAGCTTCTGTTAGAGAAGCTAGGAATGAATCACGTTCGAATACGCGGTTCATGTAAATCTTAAGTTCTTTAGAACCAGGACCAATCAGTTCGATACCAAGCTCAGGTAAACGCCATAGTAGCGGAGCTAGGTAACAATCAATTAGGCTAAACTCTTCACTCATGAAGTATTCATACTC
>NZ_JBFRSN010001691.1:0-419 GCF_041473595.1 Vibrio sp. 10N.222.46.A1 | reverse complement strand
CTCTTACGTCGCGAAGAATCACGGTGGAAAGATCAAATCGAAGAATGAGATTCGTATCGCCAGTGTTTTTAAAAATGCGCCAGAACCTTTGCTGAGAATGTTGGTGGTACACGAACTGGCGCACATCAAAGAGAAAGAGCACGACAAAGCCTTTTACCAACTATGCTGTCACATGGAACCGGAATATCATCAACTTGAGTTAGATGCCCGTTTATTCATGATGTATTTAGATTTAAAGAAGTAGCCCAATGAGCCAATCACAAAATAGAACGACGCTAAGCCTGTCGAAAAACAGTACCTCATCAACAAAAACAAAAGACAACCAAGCTGATCAAGGTAACCGTAAACACGGTGATATTAAGCCAAATGCAGGCAAGCCAAGCAGCGACAAGCGTATTTCTACAAAGAACACATCAGAC
>NZ_JBFRSN010001690.1:0-273 GCF_041473595.1 Vibrio sp. 10N.222.46.A1 | reverse complement strand
CCCGATGTATCGCTCCAGTTTACTTTTCATGGTAAACAAAACTCTTTAAACCACAGTGTTTAAAGACGACCTTACCGGTCACGCTCTTTCTTTAATGCTGCGAAGCATAATCCCCCCAAAAAGCAAATAATCCTCCATTATGGTGGATATTTTTTTGTCTTAAATTTTTGTTAGCAACAAGAATGCTAGTAAACATCAGGTCTCTGAAGTAGATACCTGAGGTTTTTCACATCTATAAACAGACTTATCCACAAAGTATCAAGTGTGGATAAC
>NZ_JBFRSN010001689.1:0-373 GCF_041473595.1 Vibrio sp. 10N.222.46.A1 | reverse complement strand
AGATAAAACCGAAGAAATAGATGGTGAAAATGTTACCTCGCCAAAACCGACTTCTCTTAGCCAACTAACTAAAAGAAATAAAAAGACCAAAGACGTTAATAGCATGCTTAAGAAAATGCTTACCGACTACGGTCGATACGATTAATTCTCTATTTCCTTCAACAGACCCTCTATATATTTACATTCCAATAGACAAATACATTCCCCCCAACCTTTCTCAATAGATACGTTGCATATTCGTGTGAAAAGTTAAATTTGATCAAAGTCTCACTCTGGATCTTTACCACACACAAGCGAGACCTCCGTCACAATCTCATTTTAGCTTTGTGATGGAGATCTTATTGAAATCTCAATATTTCCATTACTATGCTCC
>NZ_JBFRSN010001688.1:0-264 GCF_041473595.1 Vibrio sp. 10N.222.46.A1 | reverse complement strand
GTTCTGAAGATTGGTCCGCTACATCAACATTTTGTGCCTGTTGTGTAAAAGCGCGGGACTTCCAATATGTCCTTCAGAGTTGTAAGTCTTTCATCAATTTTAGTCATTTTATGACCAAAAGATTTTGATTCAATATCGGTTTTCTGTGACTTACCCCACTATATAGGAGGTAAGTTGCAAAAAAATAACAGTCAGTTTTGTAATTTTTTTTCTTTTCGGGTGCGGATTCTACCACCTAATGAGTTCAATATCACTGCTTAACAA
>NZ_JBFRSN010001687.1:0-289 GCF_041473595.1 Vibrio sp. 10N.222.46.A1 | reverse complement strand
CTTTGGCTCTGTACCTCAGGCGTCGAATGAACATTCTCATTCATGTATAAGGCAAGAGCTTCTTCTGCTACTTCAAGTTCAGCACTGCGTTTATCTATATGAATTTTCAAGAAGTTACTCGAGTCTTCAATCGACGAACGTTCCGGAGCGAGCAATTGTTCAATGAAATGTTCACTTACCGAACGAAGCGTCGCTTCCATTCCATCTGGCGTGTTTGAGCTTAAGCTGATTTTTAGAAAATCTTTTCCAAGCTGAGTCACCGTTAGACGTTGAGATAGGTCAGTAATGA
>NZ_JBFRSN010001686.1:0-544 GCF_041473595.1 Vibrio sp. 10N.222.46.A1 | reverse complement strand
GTTGCTGACCCATCAACGGATGAAGGCTACAAGACTCAATACGAGAAGAATAAAGATGACGCCGTCACAGCTAAGCTAGGTTCAGTTTACCACATCAATGACAACCTATCGGTATTTGGTCAAGTTGGGCAAGGGTTTAAAGCACCTTCAGTTTACGACCTCTACTACTTCTACACTCGAGGTGCCATCATTGAAGCTAACCCTAACTTGAAAGCAGAAAGAAGTATCTCTTACGAGCTTGGCCTTCGTGGCAATAATGAACATGCTCGCTTTGAACTAAGCACTTTCTACACAGATTACTCTGATTTCATTAACCAGACGAAATCGGGTAAACAAGGCGGTAAAGACGTATACACCAAAGAGAACTTAGATAAAGTGACTATCTATGGTGCAGAGCTTTCGTCAACGATTAATCTTGACACCCTGTTAGACGCACCATTTGGAACCTACACTCGTTTAGCTGTCGCTTATGCTGATGGTGAAGATAAATCTACAGGTAAATCCATTGATTCAGTAGCACCACTAACGGGTACGCTAGGTCTTG
>NZ_JBFRSN010001685.1:0-1264 GCF_041473595.1 Vibrio sp. 10N.222.46.A1 | reverse complement strand
ACCGCTGGTTTTGCTGCTACAGTTTTTTCTGCTACAACTTTCTCTGCGACAGGCTTCGCTTTTTTCGGCGTTGCCACT
Source organism: Vibrio sp. 10N.222.46.A1 (assembly GCF_041473595.1). Lineage (NCBI taxonomy): Bacteria > Pseudomonadati > Pseudomonadota > Gammaproteobacteria > Vibrionales > Vibrionaceae > Vibrio > Vibrio sp. 10N.222.46.A1. Next base: position 1,186 of record NZ_JBFRSN010001685.1, on the reverse strand, counting down.
GCTTTAACTACAGCCGCTTTAGTGCGTTTCTGCAGTTTAGCCTGCACCTTACGCTTATGAGCAAGTCTCATTGAATATTTCTCCAGTTCACTGCTCTTTTCGCAGTGGTGAAAATTTGAAGCGCGATTTATACCAAAAAACCGGAGCTATTTGTAGAGTGAAGCGTCGAAAGTCGACGAAAAATACCGATATTGTCTACTAGCGTCTATTATTTAATCATCGACTTATCAATTCAGGGTCATATACACTGGTTATCCATCCAGACAAAAATATGAAAATTTGGTGTTGCCTATGGACACTCGTCACCTTACAAATTTCTCTTTGCCTTCATTCAAACGTTCGTATCGTATTCTCGCCATCATTTTGGGCTTCGTTTGCTTGATCGTTGCGCTCTACAGTGACAACCCAAAGTTACTGATCGTGGGTGCTTTTTGCATTATTGCCCTACTAGGAACTGGCTATTATTTAATGTTGCGCAGCAGAGTGATGATCACCCTCACACCGACTCATTTTCAGCAGCATTTTTATAAAGGCGGGTGGGTTCTAAAATGGAATAACATCCAAAAGATTGGGCTTTGTACCTATGAGCAAGATGGATGGCACCAACCTCTTCCTTGGATTGGTATCAAGGTTAAAGATTACTCGCCCTACCTCGATTCGATTTGTCCTAAAGTCACTTGTGAATTACTGCTCAGCCAACGAGCACTTTTGTACTTGGGAGCGAAGCAAGCGGGTAAAGAATCGAACTTTGAAGATATGGTTTTAGACTCATCGCACTACCACACTCGTTGTACCGAAAACGGGTGTGTGGAATTAAGCCAATATAAAGAATCAAAGAATACCGACAAAGTGAGTTTCAGCGCTCAACAAACGCAAATGGATGCGGATTCATCCGATAAAGCAAATAATCACAACGCGGTGATTAAAGACTATTCTGGATTACAGGCGATGCTTGCCAACAGAATGAAATATCAAAGAGGCTTCCACGGGTATGACATTTTCATATCAACCCATGATCTGAATATCAGTGGGGAGGAGTTTGTTGGACTGGCTCGACGCTACTTGGCGGCAGCCGAACGTCTTTCTGATTAAAATTAAACTGGTTTAAAAGTAAAACCGCACACAATAAAAAAGCTTAGCTTCCATAACAAAAGCTAAGCTTCATTTTCAATCGTTCTTATATTCT
>NZ_JBFRSN010001684.1:0-253 GCF_041473595.1 Vibrio sp. 10N.222.46.A1 | reverse complement strand
AGCAGCAAAACCAGCGGTAGAGAAAGCAGTAGCAGCAACTAAAGAAGTTGCAGTAGCACTGACTCCTAAGCAACAACAAGTTCTAGACATCGTTGTTAGCAATGCTGAAGGCATTAACCCTAAAGGTATCGGCCTAGCAGCTGGTCAAGAAGACGCGAAAGCAGCTTCATGGGCAACAGGCGCATTGAAAAAACTTCTTGAAGAAAACCTAGTAGCGAAAGAGCAACTTGCAGGTAACAAGGTTATCTACAAA
>NZ_JBFRSN010001683.1:0-759 GCF_041473595.1 Vibrio sp. 10N.222.46.A1 | reverse complement strand
CTACACAAATTACATGCGTAATATGGGCATGCCTGAAGACGAACTCGCTGTACTTCATACTTCAGACGAAGTAGGTGATGTATTAGGTGAGTTGATGAACCAGTTGGTTGGCGACTTTACCAACAAAATCCGTAAAGAACTGCAGACTAACATCACACAAAACCAACCGAAAATGCTGGCATTGAACAAGCAAGTGAACCTTTCTGTTGATACTAACTTAGATCGCCCGCAAGCTCGTCGTGTTACTTTCTCTACTGCCGACAACAACATTTTCTACCTTGAGCTTGCAATGGACAAAACAGAATTCATCCAATTGGAAGAATTCGAAATCGCTGAAGACGAATGTCCAGACAGCATTCTTGAAGCGACTCAGAAAAAAATGCAAGAACCAAAGCAGCCAGAGCAAAGTTCAGGCAACGATTCTGCAGCTGATTTACTCGATGAACTTGGAATCTAGGTTACAAATACTCTAGTTAATCAAGAAAATCGTGTCACTAACGCCATCAATCCTCTTGATGGCGTTTTGTTTTGTCCGGGACCCGCCGCTTCCTTCCTATGTCCTTATCTTCCATAATCGTTCACCACATTCCTACAAATGACTTTTGACTTTGCTGTTACTCGCCAAAACATGTAAAATGTTGGACTTTTAAAAATTTGCGGTAATGATTAAGTTGTCGATGGATAAGAAAAAAGCCCTAAAGAAAATTGCCAAGTGTCTTGAGCTTGGAAACTCTGCGAACGTCAATGAAGCTGCCAATG
>NZ_JBFRSN010001682.1:0-319 GCF_041473595.1 Vibrio sp. 10N.222.46.A1 | reverse complement strand
CCTAATATTTTCAAACATAATAGATCATGAATATTCCTCATGTTGATTGTGAAAGAATACCATTGTTAATCATTTATCGAACCAAGTATAAAAATACCAAGCGATTAACTTAATACCGTATTAATTTTTCATACAGTATTGCCTTCAACTATTAATCCGGTCACAAGCAAAAATAAAAGCAATTTTAATTCTAAAGACCGAGAAAGTCAGACAACAGATTGGGATATCAGATCAACATGAATACAGAATTTAATTTTACAATTAAGAGCATTAGCCTCGACGAGAACTATCAACCTGCGGACAGCACACGTATCACCAC
>NZ_JBFRSN010001681.1:0-590 GCF_041473595.1 Vibrio sp. 10N.222.46.A1 | reverse complement strand
ATCTGCTCAGCAAATTCATGCACAGCAGAGTAGGCTTGCTTATCGAGAATGTCTGCCAGTGAGCATAACGCTCTTTGCAGCTCTGCGTTGTAGTCAGCGCTCACGTTAATGTGGCCCATCTTACGACCTGCACGCTTCTCTTTGCCATACCAATGAACATGACAGCCACCTTGAGCCAGAATAGCCTCAGGTAGGGTATCTTCACCAAGAATGTTGATCATTGCGGTTGGGCGAATCAGTTTAGTACTGCCTAGTGGCATACCGCACACAGCACGTAGGTGGTTCTCAAACTGACAAGTTTCAGCGCCTTGCTGTGTCCAGTGGCCAGAGTTATGAACACGTGGTGCAATCTCGTTAACCAGCAGTGAACCTTTAACATCAAAGAACTCTAACGCTAGCACGCCAACGTAATCCAAACGTTCTGCAACAGCGGTGAACATGGTTTTTGCTTGCTCTTGCAGTTCAATGTCATCAATCGCTGTCGATAAGCTCAACACGCCGTCGGTGTGAACATTTTCAGCCAGTGGGTACACTTGAATCTCGCCATTAGCGCCACGAGCACCCACCAGTGATACTTCGCGGTCAAACGG
>NZ_JBFRSN010001680.1:0-1071 GCF_041473595.1 Vibrio sp. 10N.222.46.A1 | reverse complement strand
CTCTCTAACGTGTGATTGTTTTTATCTTACCGTTCAAGTTAGTATCCCATCTAGATACTGCATTGATACGACATGTGAAATGAATCAACAACAATTGGAAACAGAAGATTTGGGCGACGATGTCGTTGAATCTTCGGCAGAACAAAATAAGCTTCGTGATGCGTATGTACAAGAGCGCACTAATTTGGAAGTCGTGGAAATAGAGCTAAATCGTTCTAAGATCATAATGATTGATGAACAAGGCAGAAAGAAACGAGTACCGATTTTGTCTGAGCATTAGCCATGACTGGCTGCATTGTTAAATGTTGAGATGGAATTATCAAAATAATAAAAAGGAAAAACGATGAACACAGTACTTTCCCCAATTGAAGCGAGAATTATCGGTTGTTTGATCGAGAAAGAAGTGACTACTCCAGATCATTACCCACTGACACTAAATAGCTTAACAACGGCTTGTAATCAAAAGAGTAACCGTGAACCAGTGCTCTCTCTGTCTGAGTCAGACGTTTTAGATGCGGTTGATGGTTTGATAGGACGTCGTATGGTGAGCGATGAAAGCAGCTTCAACAGCCGAGTTAATAAGTATCAGCACCGTTTCTGCAACACTGAATTTGGTGATCTGCAATTTACAGAGCAAGAGCGTGCAATCATCTGCTGCATGCTGCTTCGTGGGGCCCAAACCCCGGGTGAGCTTCGTACTCGAACTGGTCGTCTTGCAAACTTTAGCGATGTGAAAGAAGTTGAATCAATACTCGAAAAACTCGCGGCAAGAGAAGCGGGTGTGTTAGTCGTGAAGTTACCACGAGAAGCGGGTAAACGAGAATCACGCTACCAACACTTACTGAGCGGCGAAGTAGACATTGAAGCGTTTGCGACGGCATCGGTAAGCGCTGTTTCATCATCTGCAACCAGTGAAAAGTTTGAAGAACTTGAATCAGAAGTCGCGAGCTTACGTGAAGAAGTGGCAGAGCTTAAGGCTCTGGTTGAATCACTGCTTTAAATGTCGGAATCTGACAAAAATGCGGATTGGGTCGTGTATTTGATCCGCAATCGACACAATGCCCTTTATTG
>NZ_JBFRSN010001679.1:0-258 GCF_041473595.1 Vibrio sp. 10N.222.46.A1 | reverse complement strand
GTTGTCCATACACAAATCCGACAAAGCAACGCCAAAGCGTTGCCCGTCAGGTTTATGCGTTCGTTACTCTCTATGGCACCAATACTTACGGAAATTGGAAGTCCGTAGTAGGAAAGTAGAAAAACATTGATCGATGAACGTTAAGCTAGTTTTTCTAATATTCTTTATTTTATGTGGATAAGTAGTTTTTTTATTTAATAAATTGAGTTTATCCACATTATCCACAATCTCTATAACAGTATATAACCTCTATATGAT
>NZ_JBFRSN010001678.1:0-492 GCF_041473595.1 Vibrio sp. 10N.222.46.A1 | reverse complement strand
TTACGTAAGAAAGATGCCTATTTGCTTGAACATTCCGTTAATGTCGCCACACTTTTGGTCACATTTGGCAAGCATTTGGGTTTTGGCAAAGACCGATTAAAGCCATTGGCTATTGGTGGGATTATTCATGATGTCGGTAAAGTGCATATCGATGATAATGTTTTGCACAAGCCTTCTCGTTTAACCGAGGAGGAATTCGCTCACATCAAGCAACACCAAGTATTTGCTAAACCTATCATCAAAAAAATCGAAGGCTTAAGTCAAATTAGCCGTGATGTATGTTTAATGCACCATGAAAAGTTAGATGGTACAGGTTACCCTAATGGATTGAGTGGCGAGCAAATTCCGCAGCACGGCCGAATGGCTTGTATCGTCGATATCTATGACGCATTGACGGCTGACCGTTGCTACAAACGTGGAATGAGCCCAGCGGAAGCGTTTAAAATAATGTTAGGTATGACACCTAATCACTTAGACCGGCAATTGGTGTAC
>NZ_JBFRSN010001677.1:0-693 GCF_041473595.1 Vibrio sp. 10N.222.46.A1 | reverse complement strand
GATGCTAGATGCTAGATGGAACAGCTTGTTGTGCTTGCTTCTTATCTAACGCACCACTGAATCGAGTCAGAACAAGAGCGATCAAAACAATCACAGCACCTACCCAAGGGGTGTTCATTAATCCAGATTTCGCAACAATCAAACCACCGCCCCATGAGCCCAATGCAATACCGACGTTGAAGGCTGCAATGTTCAACCCAGAAGCGACATCGACTGCGTCTGGTGTGTATTTCTCAGCCAGTTTCACAACATACACTTGTAGCCCCGGAACGTTACCGAATGCGAATGCACCCCAAACCAAAATGGTAGCAACAGCTGCGTAAGGGTTTACTGCGGTAAAGTTGAATACCACCAGTACTGCGGCTAAACCAGAGAAGATAACGGTCAACGCTTTAATCGGGCCCATCTTGTCGGCCATTTTTCCGCCCCAGATGTTACCCACCGCCACTGACACACCGTAAACCAACATGATGAGGCTGATTGAGCTCGAATCAAACCCTGATACGTTTTCCAGTATTGGAGCAAGGAAGGTAAAGGCTGTGAATGTGCCGCCATAACCTAGTGCTGTGATAGCGTAAACCAACAGTAATCGTGGTTGAGTTAGAACCTTTAGTTGTGCCGAAACCTTCGCCGCAGGTGGTTGCTTAAGGTTGCTTGGAACCAAGATAGCGCTACCGATAAGAGCAATAAGAC
>NZ_JBFRSN010001676.1:0-583 GCF_041473595.1 Vibrio sp. 10N.222.46.A1 | reverse complement strand
GAGTATTAGCTGAACTATATATTACATTCTCATACTTGGTTGCTACTAATGATAAGAAAATGTGGGATGTATATCGTACATATGGGTCAAGCCAAGCAAAATTAACATTTATTAAGCTAGAGGAAGTTTTAGAGGATAAGCCTGAATATTTGAAAAAATCACAAATTGAAAGTTTAGCTAATGAAGATATCTATATGGATTTTCAAGATATTGAACTAGGCAATTGGGCTAAAATCGACCTGAGAAAAATGTCGATTATAGGCAAATGTAAAGATATATACGATGCATATTACTCATGGCCTTCAACGTATGCTCATGGGCAATGGTGTGCTGTTCGAGATACCGTTTTTACGACATGTTTGAATCCGTTGCACAGACTACATCGTGTACCATTGCCTCGACCTAAATATGAAGATCACGCAGAGAAAGATTTAGTCAAATTAACTAACATGACGCTCGATTTATTAAATAAAATATATCCGACGTTTGAACACAGATTATTATTAGTCCGCGATGAAACGTGCTAACAAATGCATCAATACGATTTGCTACATTCGGCATTCTGGGTTTCTTTGAGTTTACC
>NZ_JBFRSN010001675.1:0-282 GCF_041473595.1 Vibrio sp. 10N.222.46.A1 | reverse complement strand
AAAATATTTTTGACAAAGTTGAACACCTCAATTACCGAGAAGTTGTGGTCAACCCTTGTCGTGTTTTTTGCAAGCAAGACGGGGACAAGGTGTACATCTTGTTTGTGATGCGCGCGGAGCAAGGTTTATGTTGATTTTTGTATGAGCAAACAGTCAAGCGTCTGTGCCACCTCTGATAAGCTGATGGTCTACATCCGTTAAGACTCGAGTATGGCGAAAAAAAAAAGGAACGCCAATCTAGGCGCCTCGCCAAACCAGTACTTTCATGGACGGAGGTTAAAC
>NZ_JBFRSN010001674.1:0-401 GCF_041473595.1 Vibrio sp. 10N.222.46.A1 | reverse complement strand
TACAGCGAATGCGGCTTTTGGTAATGCAGCTAGCGTTTTGGTTGGTGATTTTATTTACACCCGCTCATTCCAGATGATGACGACGCTTGGATCTTTAAGGATCCTTGAGCTAATGAGCGAATCAGTAAATGTGATTGCCGAGGGTGAAGTTCAACAATTGATGAACTGTAACAACCCAGACACCACAGAAGAAAGCTATATGCAGGTGATCTATTCAAAGACCGCTCGTTTGTTTGAAGCCGCAACCCAAATCGGCGCAATTCTTACAGAGTCTACACCTGAGATCGAAACGGCGATGCAAAACTACGGTAAGTACCTAGGAACAGCATTCCAGCTTATTGATGATGTGATGGACTACACCGCTGATGGTAAAGAGATGGGTAAAAATGTTGGTGATGACC
>NZ_JBFRSN010001673.1:0-257 GCF_041473595.1 Vibrio sp. 10N.222.46.A1 | reverse complement strand
CATCAATGGTGTCAATGACGCACCTGAAGCGACCAGTTTCACGGTCGTTAATGATGAGGACGCGATTATACCTATCCTCTTCGATTCTGAAGATGGCGGCATGCCAGATTACATCTCAGATATAGAAGATGATCATGACGACATTCCACTTAATATTCGGATAGAAAGTTTGCCAACCAACGGCAGCCTTTTGTATACCGATGAAAATGGCGTCACGAGAGAAATTGTGCAGTCTGACGTCGACAACGGTGTGTTGT
>NZ_JBFRSN010001672.1:0-369 GCF_041473595.1 Vibrio sp. 10N.222.46.A1 | reverse complement strand
TCATTGACACCATTGATGGTTATCTCGATAACATGCTCTACACCATCGATGGCGGTGACGACATATCGCTCAATAACCGTGTCGTCATCGTTCAAGTATTGAACCGCATCGTTATCAACGACATAACTCCATGCCCCTTCAGGAGTAATCGTTAACATACCTAGTGCAAGTGCATAAGTAGATCCAACAGGGGTAAACACGCCATTAGGTTTAAATGCAGGCATGTCACTCGTGTCGACGTCAGTAATCGTTAAAGTACCGGACACCGAGAGTTCGTTGGTATCTTCATTGACATCGACGTCCTCTGTCACTTCTCCCACGTCAGAGTCACCTTCCCCAATCGTAATCTCAGATGGATCATCAGCACCA
>NZ_JBFRSN010001671.1:0-1696 GCF_041473595.1 Vibrio sp. 10N.222.46.A1 | reverse complement strand
CTTGCTCTACGCTTTGTAAAAGCTCGACATGAGGCAACACAAATCCACCAATATCAGCGCGGATAGACACCACATTATTGCCCTCTATCCAATCTATACTTGGCAGTGGCTTTTTGTCTCGTAAACCTTCAGCATCAAGCATCTCGTAGTAAGAAAGAATATTAAAAACACCATCTACGGCTCGTTGAATCATGTCAGGTTGAGTAAATTTCCCCATCCCGACCTCCACTGTAATGCTCGGAATTCCACTTCGATTCCAGACCGTTTCAAGAATACCCGGATCGCCGGGATCATTAAGAACACAATCGGGCTGCATTAACCTCGCCATCTCCAAACATTGCTCTACTCGGTAATCAGCAAACACATAAAGTGGATACACGGCACCACGAGTTTGGGTATGCAGATCAACAGCAAATGTCGCGTTGTGTTTGAGTAAGCGATCCCACAGAGATGCGACGAATCGCTCCGCGGCTAAGCCGTGTGCATCCCCCGGAAAGAGTCGATTAAGGTTGGCAGGGCAAGAGCCCGGATCCGAAGAGATAAAATCGCGGCTGTGGTTAAGCAAGCCAGACAAATTCACAGTTGGTACAACTGTCACCGTGCCTTTTAATGTGTTGCCTACTAAATCTCGGATAATTTGCTGAGCAGCCAACACACCGTTTAGCTCATCACCATGAATCCCGGCAGTGATCAGCAACTTCGGGCCGTCTTGACTGCCTTTGAAAACAGAAACCGGCATGTTTTTAGGTTGCCCTAACCCATCACTGGTTACTTGAAACCAAAACTGATGCTCTCCAATCGGTAAGTCTTCAACATTTAAGGCGCCAATAACCTGCCTACCTTGTAAAACATCGCCTAAGTACTCTGTTTTCATCCAACGTCTCCATCTTGTTGAGCAAAATTTATTCTTTTCTAAGTTTTGGCATCATAGAGGATATCTTAATCAGTACAAACAGTTAATAAGATGAAGAAGCTCTAACCTCACCATAAGGTTCACCCATATCATTATCACCTCACCCAAATAGAAACTTGAAAAAGTAACCGAATAAGGAAATACGAGTGGTATACCCATTCACAAACCACTCAGGTTCCTGAAATAAAAGTGCAATAAAATCAACACTTAAAAAGTTCCCTATTCACGAAAATGTAATTTTACAGAAATGAAAGCTTAATTTAGCTGCTCTAGATTAGTTTCATATCGAAACGGAGAGCGCATTGCTCACGGATTTTAAAATACAAGGTAAGTGATTATGAAAAAGGCAGTTCTAGCTTCTGCAGTGGTAGCGGCACTAGTTTCAGGTTCATCGTTAGCAGCAACGGTTTACAGCTCTGATGGTACAGAACTTAAAATTGGTGGTCGTGCAGAATTCCGTGGTGATTTCATTGGTTCCGGTGGTGCTGAAGTTGAAGGTTCAATGAAAGATAAAACTCGTTTCCGTTTAAACCTTGGTGGTAAAACAGAACTTACAGATACTGCAACGGCATTCGGTTTCTACGAAGCTGAGCAAGACACAGGTTCTGATAAGTTTGAAAACCGTTACATGTACGCAGGTGTTGATTTTGACGGCCAAGCCGTTTCTGTCGGTCGCCAAGATATGGCTTCAGTTATCGTATCTGACTTTACAGATATCACTGAGTTTTCTGGTGTGCAGCAAGCATTCGGTGCAGCTTCTGATAAAGAAGATGGTGTATTTGC
>NZ_JBFRSN010001670.1:0-1102 GCF_041473595.1 Vibrio sp. 10N.222.46.A1 | reverse complement strand
CACCAAGCCTTTAGCGCTCTAGGTTTAACCGGCACTCCAACCATGATGATGAACGGAAATGTTTTACCGGGATATGTGCCTTACGACCGACTAAAAGATATCGTGGATGATGCTTTTTAATCGAGCGTAGATAGAGATAAAGACTAGAAAGAGAAGTGAATAAAAGCCGACTCGCGCAACACCCAGTCGGCTTTTTCATTGTTTGAATAAAGTAGATAGTCCATTTACCTTAAATTTAAAGGTGAGTTGAATCCTAAAAACGACCAAAGTTAAAACGCGTACATTCTTTTGTCCGTCGATAGTTCAAAACAGTACTCTGCGTGTTTTCTAAGGCATTCAAACACTTCTCGATCCAACTTATAACTATCAACTTGGTCCGTTAATATCGCTAGAGTTTCTTCCAGTGTCATACCTTTACGATAAGGGCGAGACTGGGTTAATGCTTGGAATACATCGACTACAGCAACAATTCTACTGGGTTGATCTAAATCTTCAGCCGTTTTACCCATCGGATAGCCTGAACCATCTAACCTTTCATGGTGGTCGGAAGCCCACTGACACACCTGAGGCGAACTAAACAACTCCTGCAGCGCGAATCGAGTATCTGTCGCATGGCGTTTAATACAACAGTATTCTTCGTCAGTGAGCAAATCTGGCTTATGAAGAATGTCACCAGGGGTTTGCAGTTTGCCAATATCGTGAACTAAACCAGCCAAATAGAGCTTTCTCTGCGTTGTGTGAGAATAACCAAGTTGTTTAGCTAAATATTCAGAAAGTTGCCCTACCTTCAACGAGTGCTTGAAAGTGAACGAGCTTTTCGTATCAACGACATTAGCAATAAACTCGGCAAAGGCGACTGTCTCATCCAGCGACATTTGCTGAGAGAAAAAGGGTACAGGTTCAAAGTTATCTCTCATATTCTCGATGTAAGGGGTCTCCATCGAGAACCAAAAATCATCCAGATCAACCAACTCACACATGTGCTGTACAAGATTGGTTTCGAACATCTCGTCCGCTTGCTCAGTCAAACGTCCAATAATGCTCGCTTTACCGTCTGGGGTTAGGTTCCCATAACGATCAGAAGCTGTTATGCCATATAGAT
>NZ_JBFRSN010001669.1:0-1121 GCF_041473595.1 Vibrio sp. 10N.222.46.A1 | reverse complement strand
CTTCATCACCTCTCCCATTTTTCCTGACTCAAGTAACCGAGACAAAAAGAAAAAAGGGCTGAGTACGCCATAACGAGGGTGCTGCCATCGAATTAGCGATTCACTTTCTCGCCATTCACCACTATGGATACACACTATCGGTTGGTAATAGAACATAAACTCTTGGTTGCTTACCGCTTTTGCTATGTCTTCATCCGTAATAACGATGTCGCTATTAGAATTAGAAGCAGCCGCTTCTTTTGTAGAGTTAAGGTTAATTAACTTTGACAGCGACTCTTTTGCTATTGGCTTCTCAAGAACACCAAGCAAATTCAGGTTAAACGCTTTACACATCTTCCTTGCGGCATCGAGCACTGTTTTGCTTTCCGCACTTGTGATGATGATATTGCCTTGAAAATCGGCCTCAGCAAGGCGTTTTAGGAGTTCGATACCATCGATCATCGGCATATTCAGATCACATAAGATCAAATCGACAGAAGAGGCTTCAATAAACTCTAGAGCCTTATATCCACATTCAAAAGGTTGGACATTTTCCATACCCAAACTCTTTAAAACCATCCCCATTACATTCAATTGAAAAGGGTGATCTTCTATCACTACAACATGCTGGTTCATGGTAGCTCCTTAAATGGTTTGATTGATTCTGAACAATAAGTCTTCAATTGGTTCGTCAGCTGTTCGAGGTTATCGTAATGTGCTTGAATACCATCTAAGTCACTTAAGGAGACCAATTCCATTGTTTGCAATTGATTGGCAATGTCCTCTGTGCCTACCATTTTTGCAGCTCCCTTCATCTTATGAGCTACCTGTTTAATGGCTTCGAGATCTCGCTGTTTGCACGCAGCTTGAAGCAGAGGCATGTCAGCTTGATGGCTCTTGATAAAGTCAGTGATGATCTGCATGACGAGATCTTGGTCACCAAACAATTCGGTTAAGTTGGCGAGATCAATCGGAGCAGAGCTCGGCTCACTTTTAGGCTCCGAGGAACTAATACAAGGCTTATCGACAACAGATTGCACCTTATCAAGATGTTTGATTATGGTGTCGCCAATCACCCTTAATTTGGTTGGTTTTGATAAGAAGTCATCCATACCAATCTCAAAGCACTTATCATTTTCCCC
>NZ_JBFRSN010001668.1:0-1454 GCF_041473595.1 Vibrio sp. 10N.222.46.A1 | reverse complement strand
CCTTTGCTATTCAGGTGTAAATAGCTACCTAGATTCTTTGGCGACCGAAGAGATTCGTAAAGTAGAGGCAGCGAAGAAACTTACTTCAAACAATGAAGAATACTTAGCAACACTAAATCAAAATGTTAATAAGTTTGAGAGACAGTTGACAGAACTTAGAGCAGTCCAAGCCTCTATCAATGAACAAATCTCACTAAAAAACAATCAAATCCAAATTCTAAACGATCAAGCAAGTGCGCGGCGTCTAAAAGCTATAGATTGCTCTGCCGTTCCTGACTGTGCTTCATCTGTATTAGCCTTTGAAAACCAATCAAATCGAATCGCTAGTGACGTTCAAAGCCTTGATATTACACGAAATCAAAATCAAGAAAGGCTTTCAAAACTTCAAGATGACTTAGATTCATCTCAAAGCGAAATAGACAAGCGAAAGCTAGCGAACACTTTGAGTATGAATGAGTTTGCAGGGACAGAATCTGGATTCATTCTGAAAAAATCAGCATACGAAAAAGCTGTTTTATCAATATTTTCTCCATTCGGAGTAAAAGTTGAAAAGCCATTCGACCTCTTCATGATGCTTGTCTCCGGGCTTATTTATCCTGTTTACTTTTTATTAAACCTCTTCTTATCGCTAAATTCTGAAGAAAATAGAATTGCGCGTGAAAAACGTTTAGAAAGCAAAAAAATAAGGCACATGCTACTGCAAAGCATTACTAGATACATTCGTTCCAGAATGCTTCGTAAGAAAAAAACAAGCTTAGCGAACCTCGCAGATAGCTTCAAATTGAGAAGAAAAAGGAAATCTCGTCGCGAGCTGGTCTATAAAAAAATGATCCGATACTTTCAAGTCTGGGCGCATCGCCGGAAAAAGACTAAAAACATTGAAGTAGAGAAGATCAAAGAAGTTCCAACTGAAGTCGAGGTTGAGAAAATTGTTGAGATCGAGGTTGAAAAAGAAGTAGAAGTCGAAAAAATTGTTGAAGTCGAAAAAATCGTAGAAGTCGAAGTTGAAGTCGAAAGAATCGTAGAAGTTGAAAAAATAGTCGTAAAAGAGATTGCTGTTGAAGTAGATAAAATTGTAGAAGTTCCAACAGAAATTCCTGTGTATGTAGAGAAAATTAAAACAATACCTGAACCTATGTTCATTAACGATCCGCAAGTGATTATTCATGAACGAATTATTCCAGTACCTGCAGATATAACCGGTAAAGAACTAGAGGAATTAATTAATGCGCAGCCTCGACTTAACACAACTACACGAAATTCGGAGACAGAAGATAATATCTCAGTTCACGAACCAAACAGAGAACTCAGCACAACCAATTGATGAACAAACACTTAACGCCGATCAAAATCCAAAAGTAAATTCAGAAGGATTTTTTTCTAACGAATCGTCTACTGAAATTAAGCAAGTTCAAAATGAAACGACAGCCGAAGAACTGAAGTCGAAATTAAAC
>NZ_JBFRSN010001667.1:0-771 GCF_041473595.1 Vibrio sp. 10N.222.46.A1 | reverse complement strand
CAGCAATTAATGCAGATACACTCAATAACTTAGCATTAAGTTTGGTGTAGTAGCCTAATGCTTCAGAAAGCGGAATTGATTGAGAATCCACTCTATTGCGAATCGAAGTAATTTGGTTGAGACTTTGGCTGATTTCAGTATTCAGACGCGCGATCTGCGATAAGCCGATTTCTTCAGACTGCCAGTACTCGGTTCTTTGATTGCGTTTGCTGTCTGCGTTAATTCTTTGTGCTTTTAGCTCACTGCCAAACTTGTTTCCCTGTGACCCGATAAAACCAGCCGTCATACCACGCTCTTTCTGTAACTCGTGCACCAACTCACTGTACACAACCGACAAACGCGTAAGTTGGTTTAATGACGACATTTCACTGGTGGTTTCTACGCCTTTTGAAATGGCAGAAACACTAAGCCATAAAAACCCTAAGATCGGTAAGATAAGCAAAGCGATGATTTTTTGCTTAAATGACATATCGGTTAAATTCATTATTATTTCCCTAACAACTAACAAATCTTCTCAGTCATCGAATTTGGCTTCCTTCTAACGGGTGCGCCTTAATTGTGACTCTATAATTATTCAAGCTGACCTATGTAAACCATGACCTAACTACACAGTTCAGCGCAGAGGACGTTAACATTTAACCTTATAAAACTCATTGGTTTATGAATAAAACTGTTAACTATCTGACTTAACCAGACGAAAAATACGTGTAACAACATTTCTCTGACGCAGTGACTAAAAATTGACACGCACTGCATAATCACAAAGTGGTA
>NZ_JBFRSN010001666.1:0-445 GCF_041473595.1 Vibrio sp. 10N.222.46.A1 | reverse complement strand
CAGGAGTTAAAGGCTGACGTTAAAGCGATTAAAAATGACCACAAAAAAAATACTGCCTATTTCACTGCTTATTTTCGAGTTGGGGATAAAACCTTATCGTTGATGGTCAATATCAATTTGTTGAACTTAATGCAACGTATCGTTTCCGGTTATCGCCCTAACAAACATGATAAGAATACTGTCGTGTTACTGGATGAGTTGGTTGATGAAATTGCGGACATCGCAAATAGTGCAGATACCCTATATATCGTTGGGAAAGGTAACAAGCAATACAAAATAACCAACGTAGATAATGAAGATTTTGAGGTGAGTGGACTATGAGTTTAATGCTAAGAGCTGACTTGCCCCAGTCTAAAGATGGGGTGAAAAATAACACTTTAACTACCTACTTCCCAATTAACACAAAGGATAGAAAAGATATCTTTAATTGGGACAGTGTATTAGG
>NZ_JBFRSN010001665.1:0-761 GCF_041473595.1 Vibrio sp. 10N.222.46.A1 | reverse complement strand
ATATAGCCATAAGCATTGTGCGTAGTCGCTACTTTCATACCTGATGTGTCGAGTTCGCCTAGTGACAACATCGCATCGCGCTTCATAAAGCGAAATTGCTTGGCGTATTTACGTGCGTTCTTGCGATAAAACGTAGCGTTGTCTGGGTCGAGCTTAGAAACTTCGCTCGCGATGGTGTAAACCTTTTGGATTGTTGTAGAAAGTCCAACAAACGTATGTGGGTTCACTGCGCCTTGGCCAACAGACTGGCCTAATGCAGGAAGTAGAGGTACTTCTTTGTTCGCTTCAATAACCATTAAATCATCACGTTGCGCAGCTGAAATGACTTTTAATGCGAAGTCATCGTGGCCAATACCGTTTACCACGATTGCATCCATCTGGCTCAATCGCTTCAAGTCATTCGGTTGTGGCAAATAATTATGCGGGTTAAAGCCAGCATCAACCAAAGGAAGGATGTTCACTTTGTCACCTACCACTGCTTTTACGTAGCTATAGTAAGGCTGTAGGGTAATGCCTATCGTCAACTTATCGCTGTCGACTGTGTATTCTTTTGCCAATGCATTGGGTGTCGATAGCACCGCCATTAACGACATCAATAGAGTCATGAATCGCATAGTAAATCTCTTATTAGTGAGCATTTTGTTTTTCGAGAGTCCGGGATTAATGTGAAGAAGCTTCATGCTGATCAGCAACTTCTGACTCATTCACCACCAATTTCCAGCCTGCAGATTCCAATGTATTTTCATCAAATTGAGTAGGTT
>NZ_JBFRSN010001664.1:0-419 GCF_041473595.1 Vibrio sp. 10N.222.46.A1 | reverse complement strand
GGATTAATTCAAATTGAAGGTCACGGACCTCTTTCTGAAGCTCCCCACGAAACAGTCTCTCGCTTGAGGGATGGGGTACTTAGTCGTCTTCGACAGCGAAGAAAGCCTTCACGTCCTCTGGCAAGTCTTGAGGATGCTATTAAGCTGAGAGCTCACGCCAACCAAATTAATGCTGAATTAATCGCTCCTATTGTTGAGCGAGGTATTGTCGAGTTTGAGAACTCTTGGCAATGGCGATGCGACCCTAATCTAAAATGTGACTCGTTATATCGAATGTCACAGGCGCACGCTGAAGCGATTATGGCGGCTATTGAATGCCCTCAATTAATAATCCTAGGGAATGATGGATACCGACATTTGCAGCATAATCGCTACAAATCAGCGCATAGTCCTCTGAATATAGAGACGATTCCTGGCGG
>NZ_JBFRSN010001663.1:0-579 GCF_041473595.1 Vibrio sp. 10N.222.46.A1 | reverse complement strand
CTTCATTTTACCCAGTTCAGGATCGCCAAAATTAGAGGCATGAAGGCTAGGGGAAAGAGTGAGTAATAGTAAAGTGAAGGAACGGTAAGTCATGCTTTTGCTCCGGTAAAAACATAACAATAAAGCTTACCCTAAGGGGAAGCTCAAGTCCGAATTGCTTTAGATGCTTAATGCTTTAGATATTTTAGAAGCTAATAGTGTTGACAGTTACAACTGACTTCGTTCTGTTAGGCGAGTAGAGGGCTTAAGAAGTGATGTTTTGTGAGTTCAAAAATTCTATTCGTACCTTAGAGGGCAGAATGTAATTAAGTCACTGGTGATATGATTTAAACTTCGTTGTTCAGTCTAACTGTGATTTTATGACGGAGGGGGATAATAGAAGATCACCTTTTCAAGGGCCTAAATTATAATACGATCTGTTGTAAAAATAACTGCAATCCAGTGTCTCTATATTTGTGACTCAAATATTAACTACATGCCTGGTTGTATAATAGTCTCTAAACTATTGATAAAATTTGCTTTTCTTATTGCTTCTTTTCGGTTGGTTACGTTTATTTTTTTATATATATTATATACATG
>NZ_JBFRSN010001662.1:0-511 GCF_041473595.1 Vibrio sp. 10N.222.46.A1 | reverse complement strand
GATAATAATAGGAATGATGGTCCAAAGAATTTCTACTTTCGTGCTTTCGTGAAAATGGGCAGCAACCGCACCCTTCGACTTTCTGTGCCTCAGAATCGAATAGAACATCACTCCAAAAACAACAAAGGCAATCGCACAGCAGATATAGAAGATCAGCATATGAAGCTCGTATACCTTACCGCTGATCTCAGTGACACCTTGAGTCATGTTGTATTCACTGCTTGCATGCACCAAAGGCGACACCAAAACCACAACAAAACTTTTCAAAAGCCACGCTAGCCTAACCAGTAATCTTTTCAAAAGATCTCTCCTTATCCTTCCTAATTGGATACTTGCGACCTAAATGTCGTTGCGAGCTGTGTTTCGTTACGAGCTATATTCGTTGCGAGCTACGTTTCATTACGAACTACATGTCATTACGAGCTATGTGTCATTCCGAGCCAGACAACATTCATTGTTATTCCAGCTGAACATGAAAAGCTGAATCTCAATCTACAACTCACATGGAGCT
>NZ_JBFRSN010001661.1:0-859 GCF_041473595.1 Vibrio sp. 10N.222.46.A1 | reverse complement strand
TCGTTTACCGTGGTGCCATGAACTTGGGTTTTTGCTTGGAGGCGGCGAAAAGCGGCAGAGTGAAGCACCCGCGCACGATCGCGTTGATACGGGCTACGGTGGTCATCACGCCTTATTTTATGTTCATCGTCATTTCGATGTTGCCATTCTTGTTCGAGTTCAAAGGGTGGTTCGAGTGGAGAATTCAAAATAGCACCTATCAAATTGATTTATTTAGCTAATTACATTCAACTTATACCCAGCTAGCTTATCTCGTCTAGTGATAATTCAAAGCTCGGCGCAAATGTGGTGAGAAAGTAGTCCATTTCCGGGCTTTTACGCTGTTCGAGAGTCTCTTCTAGTCGGCGTTTCGCTTGTTCGTACTCATGGTTGCCCGCACTGAGTTCCTCCAAACACTTGAGGTAAGCGCAGATAGTGTCGGCTTGCTTAACGATGCTTTGCTCTTCTTTGTTTGCTGTTCCAGATATCAAAAACGGGGAGAAGTCGTCTCGGAACTCTTCTGGCAGCATTGAAAGCAGTCTTTGCTCTGCTGCCGCTTCTATCTTCTTATACTCTTGTGCGATGTCTGGATTGTAGTATTTAACTGGCGTCGGCAAATCACCTGTTAGCACTTCACTGGTATCGTGGTACATGCCAAGCAGAGCAATGTGTTCTGGGTTGAGTTTGCCATCAAACTTCTTGTTTTTGATAAGCGCCAAGGCGTGGGCGACGAAAGCGACCTGTAGGCTATGCTCTGAAATGTTCTCGCTTGAGACTGAGCGCATCAGGGGCCAGCGTTGAATCAGCTTCATACGGGCAAGATGGGCAAAGAAATGGCTTTGTTTCATAAGAGTCCTTTTAGTACCAATCGTAGTAAATA
>NZ_JBFRSN010001660.1:0-515 GCF_041473595.1 Vibrio sp. 10N.222.46.A1 | reverse complement strand
CTCTTGCATCATCATTGATAATGACCGCTCAAGCGGAAACAATCACTATTGAACACGTAAAGGGCACGGTGCAGTTTACCGAAGTACCACAGCGCGTTGTAGTACTTGGCTTTGGTAGCTTAGATGTGCTTGATCAGATTGGTATACAGCCAGTTGGCGCGCCTCACAGCCTAATGCCTGACTATCTAGCTTCGTACAAAGATACGACGGCAAATACGGGCTCATTGAGTGAACCTGATTTTGAAGCTATCTACATGCTGAAGCCTGACATCATCATTGCCGAAAACCGTATGCTTAAGGTTTACGATCAACTAGCAAAAATAGCTCCGACCATCATGTTCTCTATTGAAGGTGACAAATACTGGGCTGATGCTCAGCAAAACTGGCGCGCGTTAGGCAAGCTCTTCGGTAAGCAAGCTAAAGTAGAAGCGCTCATTAAAGAGACTCAAGCGTCTATCACGGCGGTTAACGACAAAGTCGCGTCTGACGAAACGTCAGCAATGATGCTAATGAAC
>NZ_JBFRSN010001659.1:0-428 GCF_041473595.1 Vibrio sp. 10N.222.46.A1 | reverse complement strand
TCAATGATGATGCAAGAGCGATAGCAAGCCCACCCAATAACTGACGAACTGAATTGATTGTTTTCTTCATGTGTCTTCCTTTGCCAAGGATACAAACCACCACTCATGACAATAAAAGTCACATTACTCATAGATGAGCATGGGGCGTACACAACGGCTAAATAACGATAATTTAAAGTCTGTCATTGCTTTGACAACAAACTTGTAACGCAAGTGAGAACTATTATCAATTATATTTGCGTTAAATTAGCGACACAACAACTTTATTATTCAGAAATGTAAAAGTGAGTATTCATGTTTTGCGTAGTCGGGAGATATATTAGGAATCAAAAATAGCAAAAAGTGCGAAGAGGAAAATGATCATCAATCTGAAGAAAAAACCTGATGGGGGAAAATGTCCGAAAACCCTGTAATTACAACGCTAAACC
>NZ_JBFRSN010001658.1:0-1660 GCF_041473595.1 Vibrio sp. 10N.222.46.A1 | reverse complement strand
ATCTAACTTCGCAAACACAATATTAGTCTGAATGAAATCAGGGTTAACTGAGAAACCTTCTAACTTGCTTAGACCAATCGCTAGTTTTTTTGCGTTTTCATGGTCTACTTTAAGTTGAGCCACGTTCTCCGTGAGCGCCATTTTACCTGCTGCAGCAAGAATACCAGCCTGACGCATACCACCACCGACCATTTTACGCAATCGACGAGCTTTAGCGATGTACGCTTTGCTACCAAGAAGTAGAGAGCCAATCGGAGCACCCAAACCTTTTGATAAACAAATTGTCATCGAATCGAAGTGTTGTGCGATCTCTTTAATGTGAACATCTAGTGCAGCCGCCGCGTTATAGACACGCGCGCCATCTAAGTGCATTTGCAGGCCGTGTTGGTTTACGAACTCACGCGCTTCCGCTAGGTAAGAGACTGGCAGCACTTTACCATTGATTGTGTTTTCTAAACTAAGAAGCTTAGTACGAGCAAAGTGGCTGTCGTCTGGCTTAATCGCTGCAGCAAGCTTTTTAAAATCTAACGTGCCGTCAGGGTTGTTCTCGATTGGCTGAGGTTGAATCGAGCCTAATACTGCAGCGCCGCCAGCTTCGTATTTGTAGTTGTGCGCTTGTTGGCCACAAAGGTATTCGTCACCACGCTCACAGTGCGCCATTAAACCCAGTAGGTTGGCCTGTGTGCCGGAAGAAGTGAACATAGCCGCTTCAAAACCGGTTTCATTTGCAGCCCATTGTTCCAGTTCGTTGACGGTTGGGTCATCGCCATATACATCATCGCCTACTTCTGCATTTGCCATTACATCACGCATAGCTTGCGAAGGTTTAGTTACGGTGTCAGAACGAAAGTCCATGTTTCTCTCCTAGAGTACTTTAGGTAGTCATATAATTGGCTATAGATGGCCACATAGTTGGGCTTTGCTTAAACAAGCGATGGTTTTGGTATCGGTAATTTGATCGTTGCGAATTTTATGTTGCAGTTCTTCCAAGCTAAGTTCGATAACCTCTATTACTTCATCTTCATCACATTCAAAGCGGGTAGTAAGGCTTAAGTCTTTTGCGATGAACAAGTGTTGGATCTCATCACAGAAGCCAGCTAAAGGGGTAACTTGTCCCAAGCTCTGGAAATAAGTTGCACTGTAACCCGTTTCTTCTTCGAGTTCGCGTTGTGCACATTGAAGAGGTGTCTCATCAATTTCCATCGTGCCAGCAGGGAGTTCCAAAAGCCATTTTTTAAGAGAAGGACGAAACTGGTTAATGAGGATGATTTTTCCAGACGAAGTGATAGGAAGAATAACGGCCGCGCCGGGGTGGTTTATTGTTGTATGTTTTACCACGACGTTCGTAGGGAGCGTCACGTTCTCTTCTATAAGAGAAATACTTTTCCATTGATGGATAACTTTACTCATGCAATCTGGCCACTTTCCTTGCCAATTTTTCTTATAACTGAAGACGTGTACCACCATAACGTCTATGGTGTCGAAAATAAAAGAAAAATTAGGGTTAACAATAGATTTAGTTTCACACCATTCGTGATGCTACTCTCATAATTGGAATCTATGATTGCGCGAAAATTGCAGCTTAACCATCTGATATAAAGGCAACTAAATAATAAAAGATACTTGTAACAAAGTGCTAACAAATGTATAAAAACGTATC
>NZ_JBFRSN010001657.1:0-366 GCF_041473595.1 Vibrio sp. 10N.222.46.A1 | reverse complement strand
GTGTTGGTTTCTTTTGTTGGTGTCAACCCGAAAGAGTACTTCCAAAAGATCTGGCCAGTACTGACGTTCGCTTTCACGTCTCGTAGCTCTGCAGCAACTATTCCCCTGAACGTTGAAGCTCAAATCACTAAGTTAAACGTACCACCAGCGATTGCTAACCTGTCTGCGTCTTTCGGTGCAACAATTGGTCAAAATGGTTGTGCGGGTATTTACCCTGCAATGCTTGCAGTTATGGTTGCGCCTACGGTTGGTATCGACCCAATGGACATTAACTTCATTCTGTCTCTGATTGCTATTATCACAGTGAGCTCATTTGGTATTGCCGGCGTTGGTGGCGGTGCAACTTTCGCTGCACTTA
Source organism: Vibrio sp. 10N.222.46.A1 (assembly GCF_041473595.1). Lineage (NCBI taxonomy): Bacteria > Pseudomonadati > Pseudomonadota > Gammaproteobacteria > Vibrionales > Vibrionaceae > Vibrio > Vibrio sp. 10N.222.46.A1. Next base: position 8 of record NZ_JBFRSN010001657.1, on the reverse strand, counting down.
TCGTACTA
>NZ_JBFRSN010001656.1:0-462 GCF_041473595.1 Vibrio sp. 10N.222.46.A1 | reverse complement strand
GATATTATTTCTTGAATAGTGATCGTTTCCCACTGCAAGCACTAAGTAGTCACCAGCCTCAAGCGTCACTTCACCAAGCTTACCCGACAACGCCACCCCATCGCGTTTAATCGCAACGACAGCAGCATCAAACAAAGCACGAAAGCCTGAATGTTTAAGTGTTTTTCCGACCAAGTTACTTTCCGGTTTAATAACCACTTCGGAGAGATTATCAAGGGGTAAGCCACTATTACTCGCAAACAAAGAAAGCCCATTGAATTCCCTTAGTATCGTGATCTTCTTAACGTCACCACTAAACAACAAGCGATCATTGGGTGCAATAACCTCTTGAGGAGTCACAGGCGATATCAAGCGCCCCTCTCTCAATATTTCGACCAAAAATAACGACTCTAAATGTCGAAGACCATTTTGCTCTACAGACTTTCCGATTAGCTCTGAATCTGAAGCGACTTCAGTATCGAT
>NZ_JBFRSN010001655.1:0-367 GCF_041473595.1 Vibrio sp. 10N.222.46.A1 | reverse complement strand
CGATATCACCAACCGTACCACCAACTTCAACAAGCGCGATATCGTGGCCAGCTGCGCCAGAAATTACACGTTCTTTGATAGAGTTAGTGATGTGCGGGATAACCTGAATAGTTGCACCTAGGTAATCACCGCGACGCTCTTTAGCGAGTACGTCTGAGTAAACACGACCTGCAGTGAAGTTGTTACGCTTAGTCATCTTGGTGCGAATGAATCGCTCGTAGTGACCAAGGTCAAGGTCAGTTTCAGCGCCATCTTCCGTAACGAACACTTCACCGTGTTGAGTCGGGCTCATTGTGCCTGGATCAACGTTGATGTAAGGGTCAAGCTTCATCATAGTCACTTTAAGACCACGAGCTTCTAAAATAGC
>NZ_JBFRSN010001654.1:0-348 GCF_041473595.1 Vibrio sp. 10N.222.46.A1 | reverse complement strand
GCAAAAACTTGACCTAAAACAATAGCGGAATCTGATAACTTATTTTATAATGCGAATTAATGTTTCAGAACACTATAATATTTAATTTCTAGGGGCAAAATCAATGAGACTTATTCCATTAAGCAACAAAGCAAAAGTAGGTAAATGGGCTGCTCGTCATATCGCAGATTCGATCAACAAATTCGCTCCAACTGCTGAGCGTCCATTTGTACTAGGTCTTCCTACTGGTAGCACACCTCTAACTACTTACGCTGAGCTAATTGAACTTTACAAAGCTGGCGAAGTAAGCTTCAAGCACGTTGTAACATTCAACATGGATGAGTACGTTGGTATCGAACCAAACCACCC
>NZ_JBFRSN010001653.1:0-608 GCF_041473595.1 Vibrio sp. 10N.222.46.A1 | reverse complement strand
TTCGATAACTTCTTCAATGAATAACAAGTCTGCCGACTCACTCATGGAGCTAGGGTCACTGATGTTGGGAAGCTCAACAACTTCAATAGCAACACCTGTCTTTACAATAGTTTGTTGTAGCCAATCAGCCATCTCTTGAAGTAAAGGAATCGTCATTCTAGGTCGTGTTAGGACAACAGTGCCCGTCAAATTAGGAATTGGATTACTGGACGCTAGTTCGCTAAGCGAGAAAGACAAGTCATCGGCCACCATATCAGCATCGAACTCTTTACTACTGGACTTAATAAACGATACCAGCCTGTCGAGTTCTTCAGGGGTTATACCTGATTTTTCTCTACGATTAACCGCAAGATACGAAAGTGCATTGATGGTGGTTTCTTCAGCGACGCCAGATTGATTAAAACTCAGAGTGTGGTCATTTAAACCTTCTATGTCGGTAAGCGTTATTTGTTCTAACAAGGCATTTTGAGCAAAGTAACCTCGGTGACGTTTAAGAACCAAGCGCTCTTCGCTCCAATCATCCAATGAGAAAGGTCCTGTTCCGATATAGGCACTGCGGCCACTCGAAAAATAGGTACGCTTACGACGATAAATAGACGCGTGTGGAC
>NZ_JBFRSN010001652.1:0-448 GCF_041473595.1 Vibrio sp. 10N.222.46.A1 | reverse complement strand
TTGCTGCTCTGGTTCTACGAAGCTGTATGTGATTGCTTCGTGGTAGCCACGGTCTACAAGAAGGTCACGAACGCGCTTAAGCGGTTGGTTAGCTTCTTTGTGGTCATTCATTTTAAGTGCCGCTTTAGGCGCTTGGTTTGGAATGTTATCGTAACCGTAGATACGACCTACTTCTTCAATTAGGTCTTGCTCGATTGCGATATCAAAACGCCAAGATGGAGACGTTGCCGTCCAACCCGCTTCCGTCGTCTCCGTATCTTCTACAACAGAAACAGTACAACCTAGGCGAGTAAGAATTTCCACTACGTCTGTAGATGGGATTTCGTGACCTAGTAGGCTGTCTAGCTTAGCGCGACGTAGAGCAACTACGTTTGCTTTAGGTAGATCAGCTTCAGATTCGCTGCCGTTTACTGGCGCAACTTCACCACCACAGATTTCAACTAGAAGC
>NZ_JBFRSN010001651.1:0-242 GCF_041473595.1 Vibrio sp. 10N.222.46.A1 | reverse complement strand
AGGAGCCTAGGCTCCTTTTTTGTTAGTGTAGAACCTTACCATTACTATGCTTGCATATAACGATAGGCATATATTCTACAACACTACTTCCTAAGTCACATTTTATGATCGGTCCAGATGCAGTGCTTCCTACATTTTGGGCGGATACAGAGAAGCTTAAAACTAAGCTAAAAATTAACGCTAGATAACATTTCATAATGACACCTCACTAAAAATCTCTTCAAACAAGAGATATTCATTAG
>NZ_JBFRSN010001650.1:0-467 GCF_041473595.1 Vibrio sp. 10N.222.46.A1 | reverse complement strand
CTTATCGGCTGAAGCTTATATTGAATTTGGAAAAATCATGGAAGAACGAAGCAAAGCTTATCTCGAGAGCTACCTCAACACATTACCAGCAGACGTTGCCTCACAATACACCTCCTTTAGTACTGATTATTACTGCGCCGACGAATATAACGCCAACCTCTGTGCGCAACTGATACTAAAAGGTGAGAAGCAAGCATCTTGTAGCCTTGAATATTGGTATAGCCATGAAGGAGAAGCGATGCCTGTCGTGGGCCATTTGCAAGTCGTCACTGATTGGGATGGCATACCAGTTTGCATTGTAGAGATTACCTCGGTGTTATTGTGCAAATACAACGAAGTGACGGCTGAGTTTGCTGCCGCTGAAGGCGAGGGTGACAAAACACTAGAATGGTGGCGAGAAGCACACTGGAACTTCTTCTCTCGCGAATGTGAAGAGCTTAAGATCTCACCAAGTGAAGACATGCTAC
>NZ_JBFRSN010001649.1:0-244 GCF_041473595.1 Vibrio sp. 10N.222.46.A1 | reverse complement strand
GCCCTTGCTTCAATAACTTACGCGAAAGCCTTAACCGAGATTGGATTTGATACGCATGCGGCGGAAGACCAAATTCTTTCTGAAAAGAACGCACTAAGTGAAACGGGCTCAATGCCGCTAACTTAGATAGTTCGTCTAGCGACACATCGGCTTGTGGGAAATCATCTAAAAACTCTTTCACCAACACAAGCTGGCGCTGAGTTTTCCCATCGAGTTGAGGGTTAAGCGGCGATTTTCCATGTCG
>NZ_JBFRSN010001648.1:0-273 GCF_041473595.1 Vibrio sp. 10N.222.46.A1 | reverse complement strand
GGTTAAGTACGGTTAAGTGCGGCAAACAGAGGGGCATGAAATCGAGCAAGTTTGTACAATCGAACCGACTCCACTCTTCTTACATTGAATAGCTAATGTGAAGAGAGAAAAGAATGATATGGATAGTGAAACAATGGATAGACGAACACAGTTATGGAAAGGTGTTTTGGCTGCGATGCCCTTGAGTATTGCGGTAATACCGTGGGGCATATTAGCTGGATCATATGCGATAGATGCTGGATTGAGTCAGCTTCAAGCGCAAGCGATGTCGGC
>NZ_JBFRSN010001647.1:0-490 GCF_041473595.1 Vibrio sp. 10N.222.46.A1 | reverse complement strand
ACCTTAATTGTTGTCTAAAATCTTGATTTTACTAAATGGATTTCAACAATTTTATTGATAGGCAAAACCTACCAAAGCAAAAAACGAGGTAACAAAAGGCTTGCACGCATGCCTATGAAGCAAAAATTTAAACACCGCTTACAAACTCTTACCTTTGATTCCTCCCATAAGCTAGCCTGAATACATAAATACTGTAACCTTCATCACACTAATAATAAAAAGCTCAGCTTAGGTAATTTATGCAACACAACAACATGTACGCGTATGTTTATGCAGACAACGAAGGTACAGAGAACACACTTATCGCTACTGTCGACAACCAAGAAAAGCCCCTAATCTCAAGCTGTTTTAATGAGATAAAGCGCATGTCTAACTTAGCTATTGATCTTGCAGCAGAACACAACTTGAAAGTGAAACTGGTTAAATACGGAAGAGAACAAGAGATCGACTTCGACCTATTCCTAAAATAGCGCAGTCATAACGCATTTCT
>NZ_JBFRSN010001646.1:0-720 GCF_041473595.1 Vibrio sp. 10N.222.46.A1 | reverse complement strand
ATCACGCCTTTACCTGAAAGTAAGCTTGATGGCGCGAATATTAAGAAGCGTTTAGCATTATGGATACACAAGGCTCTGCCTGATAATGATCCCCTGAAGTAATTCGCGATTAACTCAGTGATTCGAATTTGTTTCTTTTGATTGATTGCCAATTTATGTTTACTTGAAAAACCTAGCTATCTCACGCTAGGTTTTTTTGTTTTAGGTATCTGCGTTTCAATATTAGAGCCTAAGCCATCTCTTTTTAGAGCGTCACTGTTTACCTTATTCAGTATTGGAGTCGTCGATATTTTTGCTGATTCCTATCCTTCCTACTCAGGCACTTGAACGCTGTATTTTATGAATTGCACTAACGATTTCCTTTCGTCTATTCCCTTCAAGACTCTCAAATTTATACCGACCCAATAAATACATTAGAACTCAAAGTATTATTTAATACATATAATACTTGCGCAAGTGTGATCTTCGTCGCTAAAATTTGATTTTTAGCGCTAATGTGTTGATCTTTGTGTATGGGAAATGCTCATAATTAAAAGGAATTTAATTAGAGTTCAAAGGAAATGTCTCGGTATGATTACATCAGCGCCTTGGATATTGTATCCAGAGGTTGTAGAAAAGATGATTGAAAAATGGAATTTTCGTGAGCCAGAAGTTTCGGATGGCAACAACATTTATCAATTAATTTCAGAGTGCCCTCCATTAGATACTAACTCTTCATAT
>NZ_JBFRSN010001645.1:0-1247 GCF_041473595.1 Vibrio sp. 10N.222.46.A1 | reverse complement strand
GATTATATATGATTATTACAACTTAACATTGCAAATTAATAGATTTAAAAATATGACCAATCTCATTGATTTTAAAAAGAATTTGTTGTGTTAATGGTTTGTTTAAATGATGATTTGTAGTCGCTTGCTATCCAAACCTTGAGTGCAAACGTGTGCTGAACTTTAGAGTTTTAACTCTACTTGGGTTTTGAGTGCGTAAAATTTTTTGGGGGTATTTCCGCAGGGTGTTAACTAGTGGTATGATGAGTAAATTAGAACAAAATAATTAAATTGGATTGAAGTGTAGATGGTCATTAAGGCAAAGAGCCCGGCAGGATTTGCAGAAAAGTATATCATTGAAAGTATTTGGAATGGCCGTTTCGCTCCAGGTTCTATCTTGCCCGCAGAGCGTGAGCTTTCTGAGCTGATTGGTGTTACACGTACTACGCTTCGTGAAGTACTTCAGCGTCTTGCTCGTGATGGTTGGTTGACAATCCAACACGGTAAGCCAACTAAAGTTAATCAGTTTATGGAAACGTCAGGTCTTCATATCCTTGATACATTAATGACGTTGGACGTTGATAACGCAAGTAAAATGGTAGAAGACCTGCTTGCTGCTCGTACTAATATCAGCCCTATCTTTATGCGTTATGCATTCAAAGCAAATAAAGAGGCTTCAGAGCGTACGATTACTAACGTAATTGAATCTTGTGAATCTTTACTTGCGGCACCTACTTGGGATGAATTCTTAGAATCGTCGCCATATGCTGACAAGATCAAACAATCGGTGAAAGAAGACGTAGAAAAAGATGAAGCGAAGCGTCAAACGATCTTAATTGCTAAAACTTTTAACTTCTACGATTACATGCTTTTCCAACGTTTAGCATTCCATTCAGGTAACCAAATTTATGGCCTGATCTTTAATGGTGTTCGAAAATTGTACGACCGTGTTGGTAGCTACTACTTCTCTAACCCAGAAGCTCGTCGTTTAGCCATGGAGTTCTACAAAAACTTGTTTGTTATTTGTGAAAGCGGTGAGCGTGAGAATTTGCCACTTGTGATTCGTAACTACGGTATCGCAAGCGCACAGATTTGGAACGAGATGAAGACAACGTTACCGACAAACTTTACTGAAGACGACAGCTAAGTCTTTTCATTAAACTACTGTTCGGTTGTTTTACTTATTGAGTAAACGACGTAAAGAAAACGAAAAAGCGGCGAGATAATCAAATTATCTCGCCGCTTTTTATTTATTGATAGTTGGTGAG
>NZ_JBFRSN010001644.1:0-437 GCF_041473595.1 Vibrio sp. 10N.222.46.A1 | reverse complement strand
CTTCAAATTCAGCCAATAATGCGTCTAGGTTGTGCGACTGTTGTAGTTTTTCAATGTCATCCGCTAGTTGCGATTGGCGAGCAAGGTTTGCACTGTTGTGAGATTGAAACTGTTCTGAATCGAAGGCTGATGGAACAAAGTTAATGTTGTTTAACTGAGAGGCCAAAGACGGATATAACTGCAAACCTGAAAACGCAGAAAGGTAACCTAGCTCTTGTGTAGTTGGGTTCTGAACAAGAAGCACGGCGTAGAGGTTGCCTTGCGATGTTTCATTCACACCGCAGTCGAGTAACGACTGCTGAAGTTGCTGCATGGCAAACTCACACGTTGGATGTGGTGTGTAGTAGTACGGAAACGTAAAACGAGTCGGTAGCGGTAAGTCTACATTCGTATTGTCGTTTTTTAGGTGCAGTGGTGTGTATTGAGCAAGGTTTGCT
>NZ_JBFRSN010001643.1:0-998 GCF_041473595.1 Vibrio sp. 10N.222.46.A1 | reverse complement strand
TTTATAAGAGTAGTTTCATCCGGCATATCATTTAAATACAATGATTTAAATCCATCCATCGTTGAATAACTATTACTTTCGCATACTAGTGGGTATAGCTTATTTACATCGACATGAAGGCTTGCTAGTGAGGACAAGGCGTCTTTTTGCTTCCAAGCTACTTCATATTTTTCGTCAAAGTTTTCTTCACATAACAATTCTATAGAAAATTTACCTTCCGTTTCAATTACCTTAATTACATCATTAAATGATAATATTTCTCGATTTATAACTAAAAGTGGTACGTCATCTGATTGTAACTTGTACCTTAAGAATAGGTTTTGTAAATATGTCGACTCCCCTAAATTCTTGCTTAAGCTAAATGCTTTATCTCGAATGCAAGTCAAAGATTCCATATAATTTGAGAATGATATATCTGATGCTCTATCTCTTGCAGCATTAGTGGTACTTGCTTCAAACACACCAAAAAATTCGTGATTGTTTGTGCGGTTTACATATATGCCTTTTTCATAAACAGGAAGCCTACTTGACTGGTTAGAGTGATACGGTGCAATAAAGCAACGCCCAACAACCTCACCATCTTTTACAATTTGAGTTAAAGTGTCCTTGAAATACTTTCCATGAGTAATCTCAGGAAATGCTATTTTCTCAAAAAAATCAAAAAATTCATCTGACGTGCATGTTTTCCACTTAGGCAAACTGACAGACTCTTTGAAGCTAGATCCACATTGAAACTCTACTTCGATTGGTAAAGGTCCACATAAATTCTTAAGTTTTCTTACTATAAACTTCGAGTCACCTTTCAGATAGTCCAGAGCTTTCTCATTCAAGATGAGTTCTATTTTAGTATTCCACCTTGTCGAACGTTCATCTTTAAAAGCTGAACGCAAAATAGGTCTAGAATGCATTCCATCAGAAAAATCTAGAGTCCGAGCTGAGCTGACTCCATCATCAAACTTCCTAGAGCTAACCCTGATATCATTAGACCACATGAATAT
>NZ_JBFRSN010001642.1:0-420 GCF_041473595.1 Vibrio sp. 10N.222.46.A1 | reverse complement strand
GCAATGGGAAGCAGAAGCTCGTCCATCAGAAAGAATTGGTGTTGAAACATACAATACTGTAAATTACGATGGTGTTGATTTTTGGCTAACCAGATCAACAAGTAGCAATGGAAGTACTAATTTTAGAGACGGCTACCCATGGTCTATAAACACCAATTCAGCTTCAGCTCCGTCTAATGATGTGACCGATGCTTCGTGTGTCGATTTAATGGAAAATCTACTTCAGAACCCTCCTAAGGTTGGAACATTAACCAATGTGGCAAATGGTTCGAATTACAAATATTCAGCGCAAGCGGATAACAGCAATGACTACTGCACTTACATTCAATTGGAAGGCGGTACTCAGCATCAATTCGTTTACGAGATTAGAACTGGTCGTGTGACCGTAACACTGCAGTAAACCTGCGTTTAAATATACAT
>NZ_JBFRSN010001641.1:0-766 GCF_041473595.1 Vibrio sp. 10N.222.46.A1 | reverse complement strand
TGAATTTGAAGTGATTGCTTCGCAAGGCGACGATAATAGAGATACGTTCGCACTAACGTTATTCCGCGGTATCGGTGTATTGGGTAAAGAAGAGTTATTGCTTCGTCCGGGTCGCCCTTCCGGTATCAAGATCCCGACACCGGACTCACAAGTACGCGGCAAGTTAGTGTGTGAATTCACTCTATGCGGTTTCTCTGGTAACCATATTGACGCGAACGTCATGGCGCAAGCACGTGACAATGTCACTCAAATCGAATGCTACAACAAGATCCCTTACAACGCGATGAAGCTGAATGTGGGCGAGCAAAACCTACCGATGAGCTTCAGCTTGTTATCGAAGCAACAAGCAGGTGCGGTACTGAGTGTACTGAAGAAAGCGGAAGATGAAGATGCGTTGATCATGCGTGTCTACAACCCGGCAGAAACAGGTTCTGTGTCAGATTCAATTTCGTTCACTCAAGCAGTTTCAAGCTGGAAAGAGACAAGCATGGATGAGCGCGTACGCGAAGGTGATGTAGCAACTGAAGACTTCGGCCAGCTGGCATCTTGCCAAGCAAAAACATTCCAAGTCAAATTCTAATTTCAATCACCCGCTCATCTTGGTGGGCGGGAATGGTGAACGACAATGAAAATTGTAATTGCCCCCGATTCATTTAAAGAATCACTCGACGCGCATCAAGTTGCGTCTTGTATTGAGCGTGGATTTGCCGACGTTTTCCCTCATGCAGAGTTTGTGAAAATGCCACTCGCTGATGGTGGTGAAGGC
>NZ_JBFRSN010001640.1:0-661 GCF_041473595.1 Vibrio sp. 10N.222.46.A1 | reverse complement strand
GGTCGATACCATCAGCCCCAATAAATAGTTGATCAAAATCGTAAGCACGAAGTACTGACTCTGCGACTTTGCCTTGGAAAGAATCCGAATGGGTATCCCAAGTGCCACCGGTCATTAGCAGTGTTGGTTCGCTTTCCAACTCATTAAGTGCATTAGCAACGTGCAACGAGTTGGTCATCACAACCAAACCACGCTTGCTATTGAGCTGCTGAATTAGCGCCCCTGTCGTGCTACCGCTATCGATCACAATGCGATTATGGTCGCGAATTAAATCTGCCGCGGCTTTCGCTAATGAAATCTTTCGAGTCGAAACTTGTGGACCCAGCTCTTCGTTCACAACCTCTTTCGGTAATGAAATCGCACCACCATAACGGCGCAAAAGCTGACCGTTTTTCTCTAAAGACGCCAAGTCCTTTCTAATCGTGACCTCTGAGGTTTCGAACTTAGCGGATAATTCATCAACACTAACCTCCCCTTTTTCATTCACTAGGTTAGAAATTGCATGTCTTCTGAGCTGGGTGTTTCGTTTCGACATTTAAAAAAGGCCATTAAGTTTCGATGTGAAACATATTATAGTTACAACGAAACTATTTAGCCCATTTATTTTGATCCAAAAAATTAATAAATAGCGATAAAACCTTGTCCTAAGACAATTGTTAAG
>NZ_JBFRSN010001639.1:0-1044 GCF_041473595.1 Vibrio sp. 10N.222.46.A1 | reverse complement strand
TCAATACTCTGAAAGCTTACAATATAGATTCAACTGCCCGACCTGACGCTCCTGGTGTTTATGTCGATGGCAAGAAAATCTGTTCACTCGGATTACGAATTCGACGCGGCTGCTCGTTCCACGGGCTAGCACTCAACGTCGATATGGACTTGTCTCCATTCCAACGTATTAACCCATGTGGTTACCAAGGGATGGAAATGGCGCAAGTAAGCCAACTCGGCGGTCCAAGTGAACTAGAAAACGTTGAGCAACAGTTAATACAAGAGCTCGTAGAACTACTCGGCTATGACCAAGTAGACATTCAAGCCACCAGTAACATTACAGCAGAAGCATAAAATCATGAGCAAACCAATCCAAATGGAAAAAGGCGTTAAATATCGTGACGCTGACAAAATGGCATTAATTCCCGTAAAGAATATGCCTGCTGAACAGAAAGAAGTTTTACGTAAGCCTGCATGGATGAAGATTAAACTTCCTTCAGACAGCCATCGTATTCAAGAAATCAAATCTGCAATGCGCAAAAACAACCTGCACTCAGTTTGTGAAGAAGCGTCTTGCCCTAACCTAGCTGAGTGTTTTAACCACGGCACGGCAACGTTTATGATTCTTGGCGCTATCTGTACTCGTCGCTGCCCGTTCTGTGATGTTGCCCATGGTCGACCAAATGCTCCAGAAGCCGAAGAGCCGAAGAAACTGGCTAAGACGATTAAAGACATGAAACTGAAGTACGTTGTAATCACTTCAGTGGACCGCGATGACTTACGTGATGGCGGTGCTCAACACTTTGCTGATTGTAACCGTGAAATTCGCGAGCAAAACCCAAACATTCGTATCGAAACACTGGTTCCGGACTTCCGTGGTCGTATGGACGTTGCGCTTGAACTAATGAAAGACAATCCACCAGATGTTTTCAACCACAACCTAGAGACGGCGCCGCGTCTATACCGTAAAGCGCGTCCAGGTGCGAACTACAAGTGGTCTCTTGATCTGTTAAGAAAATTCAAAGAGCAGCATCCAAACATCCCAACCAAATCAGGTGTGATG
>NZ_JBFRSN010001638.1:0-337 GCF_041473595.1 Vibrio sp. 10N.222.46.A1 | reverse complement strand
AAAACTCAGCAAGTCTTTTTGCTTAACAGCTAATGAAGAGAGTTCTTCACTTGCCTGTTTGCTCTGCTCAATTCCTGAAACATTTTGATGAACAATATCAAAGGTCAGAGAAACATTTTGTGAAATATCTTGTGTTACGCCAGATTGTTCTTCAGACGCTGTGGCTACTTGTGTGTTCATATCAGATATTAGTTGTACTGAGTCAGTGATAGAAGCGAATGCAGCACGAAGCTGTTCGCTATACTGTCTAGATTCTTCTGCTAACGAAAGATTGGATTGCATAAATTGGTTCGCATCTTTCGCTTGAGCCTGAAGGCGAGATATTATTTCTTGAATA
>NZ_JBFRSN010001637.1:0-422 GCF_041473595.1 Vibrio sp. 10N.222.46.A1 | reverse complement strand
AGTATAGGTAAAACAGATATCTATGTGGGACTTTAGACCTCAGGAGTGCTTTCAACTTCGAAATAAAATATCAGGCGAAGAAAAGAGACTAACCCATACAGAAAGCCAGTTGTTATTGCTCTTACTTTCGAATAAACATCGAGTCGTAACTAAGTCAGAAATTCACAAAAAAATTTGGCTAGGAAAATGTGTTTCAGATGCCAGTATCACACACAGTATTGCTTCATTACGTCTAGCTTTAAATGATACAGCGGAAGCGCAATGTATCATTCGAACCGTACCTAAAGCCGGCTACTTTGTCGCTGAGAATAAAATAGCTCTAGCTTTAACCAACCAAGACCAATCCTATACTGGGCGCCCTGATAAGATACGAGCTCTTAAACTTAGGTGTTCTTGGCAAGTTGGAGTAATACTTTTATTAG
>NZ_JBFRSN010001636.1:0-782 GCF_041473595.1 Vibrio sp. 10N.222.46.A1 | reverse complement strand
GGGTTTTTCCCAAGCATCTCTCTATAATACGTAAAAATATTTTCTTAATGTTCGCGGAAAACCGCAAAAACCAGGAACCCACATGGAAAACACTGAAAAGTTAAAAAACAGCAAAGAAGTTATCGCATATGTTGCTGAATGTTTCCCTAAATGCTTTACTCTAGAAGGTGAAGCGAAACCACTTAAAATTGGTATTTTTCAAGATCTTGCTGAACGTCTAAATGAAGACGAAAAAGTAAGTAAGACTCAGCTTCGTGCAGCGTTAAGACAGTACACATCATCATGGCGTTACCTGCACGGCGTAAAAGCTGGCGCAGAACGTGTTGACCTAGACGGCAACGTATGTGGCACACTAGAAGAAGAGCACGTTGAGCACGCTAAAGCGACACTTGCAGAAAGCAAAGCGAAAGTTCAGGCTCGTCGTAAAGAACAAGCACAGAAAGCTCGTGACGAAGGCAAAGCGAAAGCTAAAGCGAAAAAAGCTCAACAGCCTCGTCGTCAAGCGCCTAAAGCACCGAAAGTAGAAAAGCCTGTAGAAACACGCGCTTTGAACGCCGATGAATTTATCACTGGTAAAGAAGTAAATGTGAACATGGGTACGGGAAACATGGCTGCGACCATTGTTGAAATCAATAAGGAAGATGTGCGTGTTCAGTTAGCAAACGGCCTACAAATGGTTGTTAAAGCGGAGCACTTGCGCGCTTAAAGGAGATACTCCTACGCATGAAATGCCGTTCAAAATTGACACTGATTGCTGCTAGCTTTTTGCTAGCAGCTTCAGC
>NZ_JBFRSN010001635.1:0-455 GCF_041473595.1 Vibrio sp. 10N.222.46.A1 | reverse complement strand
GAGAGGATATGATTTTCAAAACGAATCTGGTCCGCAATAAGCTGGTGGACTGCGCGTTTAGAGATAATGAATTCACCGTTGATGACGCATCTTCATACCAAACCTTCAAAGAACAAATTTCTGGCTTAGAACTGTCTGAGCCTCGCCAAGCTGAACTCGCACTATATTGTGTGGCAGCAAAGCGCTTCCACAAGCCTGTACAGCCTAAAAGCTGGTTCTTCGATTCACAAGGCGCTGGCCACGAATCTCCTCAAGAAGGGGATATCGTACAAATGAATAACGAGCATAGCCTAGGTTACTTCATTGTATTGGAAGTGGGAGAGTGTGCGAGCCTATGTGCATTTGTCGACTTAGAGGAGTTTCTGCTCACACCTTCAAAAGGGTTAAGCTATGGAGACTCGATTAAAGTGATGCACGATAGGATGGTAGACGCGAACTCTATTCTTCATTTTCAC
>NZ_JBFRSN010001634.1:0-499 GCF_041473595.1 Vibrio sp. 10N.222.46.A1 | reverse complement strand
TTTACTCTGATGAATGACGAAACCATCTATAAATTTGAGCAATTAAAAGCGATTTAGTTCAACCGTTAAGTTGTCACCATCACTATGTAACTGAATCCAAGGGGCTGAAGAACGAGAAGAGGATGAGGAAGAGCTAGGCACATTCCATACACTCATTTGCTCAGAGGAATGATGTGGTGAGTTGATGAATTCTACGAGTTGTTTATCTACCTTGTCGTAACCAACTCCCTCACGTTTCGCTTGTTCGAGTTGAGCGACGACATCAAAATCATCCTCTCCAATGCGAATTGAACTGAGAGCAAAGCCATCTTGACGAAGATATGCCTGAAGCTTTGTGTAACTTAGGTTCGAATATGGCAGATTAAGGCGAACCACTTCGACGCTTGAGTCACCCAACTCCAGTTCAACATAAACATCCAAATCGTAATATTGGGTTAAGTCACTGCACAACAGAGTGCCTTCAACTTCGCCACAATCCATAAGATCGATATCGTTAATA
>NZ_JBFRSN010001633.1:0-700 GCF_041473595.1 Vibrio sp. 10N.222.46.A1 | reverse complement strand
CTCTGTTGTGCTACTTGATGAGATCGAGAAGGCACACCCAGATATCTTTAACTTGTTATTACAGGTGATGGACAACGGTACGCTAACCGACAACAACGGTCGCAAAGCAGATTTCCGCAATGTGATCCTAGTGATGACGACCAACGCTGGTGTTGCAGAAACCGAGAAGAAATCGATCGGTTTGATCCAACAAGATCATGCGCCAGACGCAATGAGTGAAATCAAGAAGGTATTTACTCCTGAGTTCCGTAACCGTCTTGATAATATCATCTGGTTCAACAGCCTTGATCCAAGTGTGATCAGTCAAGTTGTTGATAAGTTCATTGTTGAGCTTCAGGTCCAACTGGACGCTCGTGGTGTATCTTTAGAGGTTTCTGAGGATGCTCGTCATTGGTTAGCTGAAAGAGGCTATGACAAGACCATGGGCGCTCGTCCGATGGGACGTGTGATTCAAGAGAAGCTTAAAAAGCCTCTTGCTAATGAGTTGCTGTTCGGAAGTTTGGTTGACGGCGGTACGGTTAAAGTATCTCTGAAAAAAGACGAACTGGATTTCATCTATGTTGGTGCGAAAGAAGAGGTTATGCATTAGGCATACTTCTTAAACACTAACGGCTTATAAAGAGCACTGAGTACAGTTAATCACGATATTAAACGCATGACTTTGGTTGTGCGTTTTTTTATGCTTGCTAGATGCTAGATG
>NZ_JBFRSN010001632.1:0-1112 GCF_041473595.1 Vibrio sp. 10N.222.46.A1 | reverse complement strand
AAGGTTCGGCCTTTAATACTACGCCAAGCGTTAATATAGAACGGTAATGCTGAGTAGAGCAGTACAGGCGTTGCGAAGATCAAACTCACCCAACGAAAGTAGCTTTTGAATTCCGGCTCAAGGCTGCCAAAAACTTCGAGATAAAGCGCCACCGCTAGCATCATAACTTGCATAGTCGCTAAACCCGCGACACCAAGACGATAAAGGTAGTTTTTCATCGAACGATGATAAGCGGCTTCTTGTTGGTCAGCCTCGAATGGTGCAGCTTTGTAGCCCAACCTATGAATCGCGGATAGCAACTCGCTTAGTTTAGCCTGAGTGTTGTCCCAACTAAGCAAAGCGCGGTTGGTCGTGGTATTAACACGAATACTCACAACGCCAAGCTTTGAAGAAACTTGCTTCTCAATAAGCCAAGCACAAGCCGCACAAGAGACACCATCTAGTGACAATGTCACCTCAGAGACGTTTTCGGAGTTACGGACGAACTCCAATTGAACATCTTCATTGTCATAGTGACTGAGAGCCAGAAGTTGCTCTGGCACCAGATCGGCTTTTTCAGCCGGAGCAGTACGGTATTGGTAATAAGAGACCAAACCGCTATCTATGATTGTCTGGGCTACGGTTTCGCAACCCGGACAACACATAGGACGAACCGATCCTAAAATTTCTACTTTAAAATCCGTTTCCGCTGGTACATCTTCACCGCAGTGATAACAGGATTCACACATAAGCTTTAATTCGTTAGTTGAGTAGGAGTATCAATAGGGAAGTTCATGCGACCTTGCACTAACCATTCAGAATCATGCGGAGAAAGCTCAATAAACCATGGTCCTTGCATTTCGTGATCCAAAGTCATGGTGTAGTTGCCTTTCGCATCCGCTGTCAGTAGTTGAGTAAAATCGCGGTCAGGCAGTGTTCTGTGAACAAACATTGCGTTAATCGCAGGGAAGTGATCGAGTTTACCTTTCTCAAGAGTAATGATAACTGAGTTACCTTTCTCGTTAACTGAAGCTGAAAGGCCGAGTTCCTTTGCAATATTTACTTTTGAAATGTCGACATTAATGCCTTTTCCTTTTTTATAGTAATCCTCAGTCACTAGGTCTACAGAGTTC
>NZ_JBFRSN010001631.1:0-384 GCF_041473595.1 Vibrio sp. 10N.222.46.A1 | reverse complement strand
GTTCAGAGTATCTGCAAGACTTACCTGTGTTGTCGATTGAACCAGAATCGGTTTCCCAATATATGATGCGTAAGTCAGACAACGAACAACATCTCTCGACTGCAGAAGTGGCGAGCTTGGTTTTGAAACAGGCTGGTGAAGAGCAGGGTGCCAAGACTTTACAGCTATGGTTTGAGACATTTCGGGAAAGTTACATGTTAAGTAAGACACGTTATAAGTCCGATCCGACCAAACCAAGTCTGAACGCTTTCATAGAGCACACCAAAAGTGAGACGTCACTCTAACCTTTAACCGCTTTGTGCTGACTTGTTGTTCAAACAGACTCGATCACGAGATAAGTTTGTTATCTATCACGGTTTGTAGGGGGAGTGTTATGGATAATGC
>NZ_JBFRSN010001630.1:1010-1751 GCF_041473595.1 Vibrio sp. 10N.222.46.A1 | reverse complement strand
GACTAAAACGTCCTTCCGATTGGTAACCGCAAGACTGGGCCAACATCGCCACATTCTGCTGTCCGTTTTGCATCAGATAAAGTGCGTGACTCAACCGAACTTCAGCCAACACCTCACGATATTGCATACCTTCCAGTTTGAGCTTTCGGATAAGCGTGGCGCGACTCATCGCAAAGCGCTCTGCTACCGACTCTAACGGATGTTTCTCGTCCGGTGAATGCGAAAGGTAGTGGCTAAGTTTCTGGCTAAACGAAACGTTTGAGCTAATAAACAATCGATGCAACACGCCCTTCTCGGCTAATTGCTGATACAAACCCTGCAACCAAAATTGTTGGGTTTGTTCACTCATGCTCTGACGATCAAACGAAAACAACGCATTGAGAGAATCTTGCAAACCTCGATCTGCCTCCACGGTGGGTAAATCCAGTTCAATTGCTCGATCCTCACTCAGATCGAGCATTGCTTGCGTCGGTTGGAAATGAAAACTGAATACACGCGAAAGGAAACGCCCTTTGTGGGGCATGTTCTCAAAACTCAATGACGCTGATGCCTCACACAACAGCAGCTCAGAATGTGAGAGTTCTGCCGCTGAGTCTTTCCAAAACAGGCGCTTACTGCCTGTAATGATCTGAATAATACTAGGGGATAGAATCCTCACATTACGCAGTTTTTGTAACTGCTCTGCACGAAAGATCGTCACTTGATATTGATTCATCTCATCCCCTTATTTGCTTATTTGCT
>NZ_JBFRSN010001630.1:0-239 GCF_041473595.1 Vibrio sp. 10N.222.46.A1 | reverse complement strand
TTTGCTTATTTGCTTATTATGTACGTGTATAAGCTTTTAACGTACATAAGCTATTAGCGTGTATAAGTTGCCGTCAGTTTCGCTTTGTCTAAAGCCATGCTGTTCAACGTGAATCCAACCACTGCCGACGGCGTGTTTTCGTCTAGGTTAAGTTTGTCCGTTGGTAATGCCCAAACCGTGAATTGATAACGGTGCATACCATCTTTTTCTGGAGGACAAGCGCCACCGAAACCTACCGT
>NZ_JBFRSN010001629.1:0-509 GCF_041473595.1 Vibrio sp. 10N.222.46.A1 | reverse complement strand
GTTCTCGATGTATGCCATCAATGTTGTAGGGATTGAACCTAGAGTCACTGCGTAGCCGATTAGAGCTACTAGGATAAGCAGTAGGAAAGCAACCAACATGTTGATGTTACTGATCACTTTAACGCCACCATCAATACCACGAAGTACGGATACGACCGCTAGCAAAGTTACTACGGTAATAACAATGACTTGTAACCCTAAGCCTGCCTCAATGCCGAATACATGCTGAATACCACTTGCCGCTTGTTGCGCACCAAGGCCAAGCGATGTCGCCAAACCAAACAGGGTTGCAAGTACAGCAAGAATATCAACGATGTGACCAGCCCAGCCCCACGCTCTATCACCTAAAATTGGGTAGAAGATAGAACGAATTGAAAGCGGTAATCCCTTGTTGTAAGAGAAGAAAGCCAGTGAAAGCGCCACAACACCATAAATAGCCCAAGGGTGAAGCCCCCAGTGATACATGGTTGCACCGAGTGCTAGTTTTGCAGCTTCTGGGGTATTTGCCT
>NZ_JBFRSN010001628.1:0-707 GCF_041473595.1 Vibrio sp. 10N.222.46.A1 | reverse complement strand
GAAGTTAACGGTTTGAAGAATAGCTTGGTTTCTTCGATAACAACATGGCGCAGTAAGATAAGCCCAATTAGGTTCGGAATTGCCATTAGGCCGTTCACGATATCCGCCATTATCCAGATCATGTCGAGCTTTAAGAATGCACCAGAAGCCACCAACGCAATGAAGATAATCTTGTAAGGCAATACTGCTTTGGTACCTAGCAAGAACACAACACAGCGCTCACCGTAGTAGTTCCAACCTAAAATTGTTGTAAACGCAAAGAAGATTAAGCCAACAGAAACCAACATAGGGCCAAGGGTGTCTGCATTCAAGCCAACAGCGAATGCATGAGTGGTCATCGCAGCGCCAGAAAGGTCAGTCTGCCAAGCGCCCGTTAAGATAAGTGCCAGACCTGTCATCGTACAGATGATGATGGTATCGAAGAAGGTGCCTGTCATAGAGACAAGCCCTTGTTTCACACATGAGTCTGTTTTAGCCGCGGCTGCTGCCATTGGTGCGCTACCTAAGCCAGATTCGTTCGAGAACACGCCACGAGCGATACCTGATTGGATAGCAAGCATGATGCTCGCGCCAAAGAAACCACCGGTTGCTGCCGTGTTGGTAAACGCAGAAGTCACAACAAGGGTAATGGCATTCAGTAGTTGGTCTGCATTTGAAATCAGAACGCTTAAACACGCGACGACGTACATCACCGCCATCGTAGGAAC
>NZ_JBFRSN010001627.1:0-608 GCF_041473595.1 Vibrio sp. 10N.222.46.A1 | reverse complement strand
GTACGGTTGGTGATATCGAATCTCTACCATTCATGGAAGCGATTCGTCAGCTAGCAGTAGAGCTAGGCCGTGAACGCGCAATGTTCATGCACCTTACTCTAGTGCCATACCTAGCAGCTGCGGGCGAAGTGAAAACTAAGCCAACGCAACACTCTGTAAAAGAGCTGCTGTCTATTGGTATTCAGCCAGACATTCTAGTTTGTCGTTCAGACCGCAACATTCCTTCGAACGAGCGTAAGAAAATTGCTCTGTTCTGTAATGTGCAAGAAAATGCAGTTATTTCTATGCGCGATGTTGACTCTATCTACAAGATCCCTCAGCTTATTAAAGCTCAAGGCACTGATGAACTTGTATGTAAGCGTTTCGGCATCACAGCTCCAGAAGCAGACCTGTCTGAATGGGAACAAGTAATTTACGAAGAAGCTAACCCAACGGGTGAAGTGACGATTGGTATGGTTGGTAAGTACATTGAACTACCAGACGCATACAAATCAGTAAATGAAGCGCTAAAACACGCGGGCTTGAAAAATCGCCTAAGCGTTAATATTAAATACGTAGATTCACAAGACGTTGAGTCTCGTGGCGTAGAAGTTTTAGAAGGCCTAGAT
>NZ_JBFRSN010001626.1:0-1922 GCF_041473595.1 Vibrio sp. 10N.222.46.A1 | reverse complement strand
CCCTTCAACGCCGTCGAGTTGCTCGGCTGAATAAGTGTGGAAAGGAATTTGGCTTTCAGACGAGAGTTCTAAAATACCTTTTTCATCTGCTTTTAAAGCGATACTGGCGAAAGCTGAAACACTGGCTTTTGCTAGGTTATATTCAGTCAGGAAAACATCGATACCTGCTTTCAATACATGCAAAGGAGTATTGCGGTCACAACCTATTCCAAGTACAAGCGATTTTGGTCGCCACAGTACGGTTTTATTTTTTAAGTCGGCGTAACCTTTTGGTTGTGCTTCATCTGAAATCAGAACTAAACCATCCCAATCATCAGTACTGATTTGAGAAAGGTCTGTATCGCTTAGTGCTGGGTGGGTAATGATGTGTCTTGGCATGGAACGTTTGTTCTGCCACCAGTTCTGTTCGCCAGCGTGCTGCACGATTAGAATGCGTTTTTCATTTACAACTGCTGCACTGGTGGCGGTGATCGCGGGTTCGCATTGTGGATCAAGTGTCCAACCAAATGGCGATCCGAGCATATCAACCGACAAACTGCCGGCAGCGTCAGAAGCGGTGGTGATTACAGGAGTCGCGTTGAGTGCTTGTGAGACTTGTAACGCGATCCCATTTGCGCCACCGCGATGACCAGATAGCATAGGGATCACGAATTGGCCGTGATCGTCAATGCAGATCACGCCGGGGTCGGTGCGTTTGTCTTCTAGCAAAGGGCCGATCATTCGGCTGACAATACCCGCAGCAAAAAAGCAGATATGGTGATCATATTGCTTAAATTGAGGAGGAAGAAAACCAGAAAGCGGCAGGGTTAACTCATCGGCTTCTGGGTATTCTTCTTGTCCAACTGGTGCAATAAAGACATCAGCAAACGGAAACGTTTTAGCTAAGCGTTTGGCTTGCCTTGCTCCGTGTAGCGTGATGGCATAAATGGCGATTTTCATTACGCTTTACCGGCAATAGTTTTATCGATGCTATCTTTACCACTATCAGCTTTACCACCATCAAGAACGGCACATTTCTTTGATTCATTAGTACCACGTAGTACGCCACGACGAGCGCGAACTGAAAGCTGAACCATAGAGAAGTAGCGGTTTTCATTCGGTACATCGCGTAGGTCAGAGTAAAGCTCTTGTTTTTCTGTGGTGGCATGCGACACGTAGGTTGCACAATCCAACATGTCCATCGACTCAAGTTGAGTGATCAGCTTGGGGATAACGCGACCTGCTTTGATTAACATGATGGTGTCAAAATCTTCGACTAGCTTTTCTAAACACTCGATACCCCATGTCGCAGGTACAACACAAAAACGCTCCTGACCGTCAGCAAGTGGAATTTTTGTTTGTGATGGAATAGCGGTAACTGAAGTGATACCCGGAATGATCACCGGATCAAGTTCAGGAAGTAGCTCTGTCAGTTCTTCTTGGATGTATGCCCATGTGCTGTAAACCGATGGATCACCTTCGGTTGCAAATGCCACGTCTTTACCTTGCTTTAATAGTTCAACAATTGTGACGGCGGCTTTACGCCATGCAGGAACGTTGATGCTTGGGTCACGCGTCATTGGGAAGTGCAAAAATAGGTATTCGCCTTTCATGCTTTCAGGGCTAACAGAACCCGCTGCAATTTGTTGAGCAAAAGAGTGGTTACTGCCCGCGTCTTTTTCTGGAAACGCGACAATGTCGACGGTGCTGAGTAGTCGGTGAGCTTTAAGTGTTAATAATTCTGGGTCTCCAGTGCCGACACCAATTACGTACATAGTTCCTAATTTCATCTGTGCTTTCTCTAATTATGTTTTTATTTAATTTGTTGAGTGGCGCTTAATTAAAAAATTAAGCGATTATTTCTGAATAAACGGCTTGGTAAAAATAAATAAGTGAATCGGATTTTCTGATTGATAACGGGTGTAGTGAGCGAGTGGTACACC
>NZ_JBFRSN010001625.1:0-556 GCF_041473595.1 Vibrio sp. 10N.222.46.A1 | reverse complement strand
CGGCGATTTTCCATGTCGGCATATACTCTATCGCCTCCTTTTACTGCGCATCATTTGCCATTGCAGGGGGTGTTGCGCTGGCTTTGATTTTCAAATACTGCCCAGTTAATACATAGGCGATGCCCAGTAACAACAGTACCGATACAATCGGTATATTAAGCCCTATCGAAGAATACAAGATTCCCAACACAATATTAATCAACGCAGCCAAAATGTTAGAGAGAAACAAAACAGCATAGACATTTTTCATCTCATTGTTTCCCCAGTAATAGCCCACTGTCGACACGTATAACACCAAGACACCACCGTAATTAAAACCAGTGACCACAGCCAAAAATGCCGTCCCAAAATTTGATTGCAATAGCAAAGGGCTAATAGAAAGTACCAGTGCCTGAATAAACAAATTTAACTTAATGGCCTTACTAGGGAGCCACTTATCGCTCAGATAACCCCAAACGACTCGCCCCACGGCATTGCTCAAGGCAAACATAGCAACGGCAGAGACGATCAGTTCTATTCCATAATCATTACTTAAAAGGGCAAGCTTACTATTAAT
>NZ_JBFRSN010001624.1:0-256 GCF_041473595.1 Vibrio sp. 10N.222.46.A1 | reverse complement strand
AAGTTAGATCAGTCGATTGATATTAACCGTATCGCACGGGAGTTAGGAGAGCAAGGCATTACAATGTCACCAGGTAACCCTGTACGTTTTGTTACTCATAGAGATATCAGTTCAAAAGACATCGCGACTTTCCTAACTAAGTTGGAAAGTGCGCTTTAACGCTGAACAAGATTCGCATTAAAGCAATTAAGACTAGAGCTTCCCTTACGAAGCTTTAGTCTTTTAAAAAAATCATTCACCTCTTCCACCGAAAAAT
>NZ_JBFRSN010001623.1:0-423 GCF_041473595.1 Vibrio sp. 10N.222.46.A1 | reverse complement strand
ACCGCGAGCGTGGATGTTTGTGGTTTAGGTAAAGTGACTTAACCGATTTGAACAAGTCTGTTCATGACATTATGTAGATCTGAGGAACACACAGAGTAATCCAATAATCTAACCAACAAACACTAACTTTATTGCGAGCTGCAAGTTGAGTTAAAAAAATTCAGCATGGAAACTTACAGACGAGCTCGTGTGAGAAAACTTAACTGGCTTAGTGGATAACACAAAACAGAATTCAACGTGTGTAGCCAACAAGAAACACGGTGGCGTGTGTAAAATCTGAAAAAGAAACGACAGCAATGCCCACAAGGTTTACACACAGCGCGCTGAATCATGAGTACAAGAAGATGTAAGTCAGACAGAACAAATGTTCTCGTTGATCGGCTTTGTGTAAACGAATCATGTAGATGTTGGCCACACGTATAA
>NZ_JBFRSN010001622.1:0-875 GCF_041473595.1 Vibrio sp. 10N.222.46.A1 | reverse complement strand
ATGAGCTGTAGTACTCGTCAATTATACTATTGATTAACTCTCTTTTTTTCTCGATTTGTATTTGTGATGAGATAAATGCATTGATGAGGTAATTCAGCATCGAATTAATGTCGGTGATAGTGTTTGGCGGTGTTTCTGGTAAATGTTGAATGAGGTTATTTGTCACAATTTTTGTAAATATGTAGATTATAAGTCGAGTGTCTTTTGTGGTTGAAAACCGCATATCGCTCAATGAAAGTACATCATAGGAGATCGTTCTGACTTTTGACTCTGGTGTATTGTGTAACCCGCCTAGCATGTCCGATGCATTCTTGAAGTACCCCACTATTTCTGATTTATACCTTTCCGAAGTTAATTTTGGGCTCGATTGGAAATTAAAGTCAACGCTTTGCTTGTGATTTAGATGTTGGGAAATTCCCGCAAGTTGATATATGTCATATTGTTCAAGGAACTCAAAGCACATTACTTTTTCTGGCGGATTATCAAATCTTGGCATAGTGATTACTTAGTAGTATTTTTGTGTGATTGCTGGGTGATTTATAAGCTATTTTCTGATTGTTTTACAGTGTTTTTTGATTGTATATAGAGCTAGTTCAAAGTGTTTCATTCACGACTGTACCTAGGTTTATGCACGACGTAGCCTCTTGAGGGGGAGTTAGATAACTTCAGAGTTATCAGTTTTGCACTGATTGGCCGGTAACTTACACCACTACGCTCATCTGAAATGTTTTGCCAGGTCTAGCTTTGAGGTGGGTAAGGAACAAGTCTTTCCTTATCCAAAGTTGAGATTGGGGATTGCGGTTATGGTTAATATACCTCCATGGTGGGGTGAAATTATTTTTAACAATCATCCACCTTTCTATACCGAATTAACC
>NZ_JBFRSN010001621.1:0-650 GCF_041473595.1 Vibrio sp. 10N.222.46.A1 | reverse complement strand
GTGCTGTCCTTAACGCAGGCTCATTGGGTCGCCTTCCCCTTAAAGAAGGCGCTGAATTCGGTATGGGCAATATGAAGCGCGAAACCATCATGGGTGACGATGGCGTATTGGGTTTCTCTGAACAGTTCTCAGATGCGCCTTTCATCAAGTGCACCATCATTCACGCTCAAGACACCGATGAGAAAGCCATTGCTGATTTTGTAGGTGAGGACATCACCCTAGAAACGAACACAAGCCGAGCTTACACCTTGAAAGGCGCCTGGACAGTCGACCCGCTTACCGTAGCGGTAAAAGATGGTCAGCTTGAAGTGGTCTTCAACGGTGACGAACTCATCCCGCAGTAAGGAGAAATACCATGATATCCATACTGATGAAACGAGAGGCACTGAAGGAAAAACCATTAACGGTTGAAACCTTTGAAGCTACTGACAGTGTCGACCTTCTAAACGATGTTGGCGCAATGAACGGGGCTGCATTGAGCCAATCCGTTCGCACTGCTTTTGCTGATAAGCCCTGGGAAGAAACACAGAACGTGTTTAAGCAAGACCAAAGCCGCTTGCGTACCTTGTCTGGCTCGAAAGAGAAAGACCCGTACAAACAAGAGCTCATTAACAAGTACCGCCCACTGGTTGAAAAGCTACTGGTTACCC
>NZ_JBFRSN010001620.1:0-472 GCF_041473595.1 Vibrio sp. 10N.222.46.A1 | reverse complement strand
TTCTAACTTGGATGCCAAGCTGCGTGTTGAGATGCGCCATCAGATTAAACGTCTGCACCAGAAGCTGAATACCACGATTGTTTATGTAACCCATGATCAAATCGAAGCGATGACTCTGGCGGATCGCATCGCAGTAATGAAAGACGGTGAACTGCAGCAGTTAGGCACACCGCAAGAGATCTATACCAAGCCAAACAATATGTTCGTAGCGGGCTTTATGGGCTCACCATCAATGAACTTCATTAAGACCATGGTGGATTTGGACGACGATCAGAATCCGATCATCAAAGTAACTGGCACGGCGGAGCAAGAACACCACATTCGATTGCCTCAGAGTATGCGTGACCAAGATGGCAAAGAGTTGGTGATTGGGTTGCGTCCAGAACACATCACTGAGCAAGAAGGTGATGATGTGTCGGCAACTACAAAGCTAGATCTGCAATTGGAAGTGTTGGAGCCAACAGGGCCAGAT
>NZ_JBFRSN010001619.1:0-419 GCF_041473595.1 Vibrio sp. 10N.222.46.A1 | reverse complement strand
CATTAGAGAAGTTTTCTCAAGTTATCGATAACCTATCTCAATCTAGCCTGACACTTGCTTCAGCAGCAGAAGAGACGGCGCAAACTTGCCAATACAACTCAAGCACCTTAGTTGAACAGCAAGACCAGATTGGCTTGATTGCGACAGCAACAGAAGAGCTATCAGCGACGGTGAATGAAGTCGCGGCTAAAACACAGCAAACGGCAAGCTCAGCGAAGATCGCTGATGAACAATCACAGCAAGGTTTAAGCACGGTCCAACAATCCTATGAGTCGATAGAAACCTTGGCTTCTGAGATTAACGGCCTCGCTGAAAAAATCACTCATCTACACGAAAGTAGCAACAACATTAACAGTGTGATTGATGTGATTAAATCCGTTGCCGAACAAACCAATTTGTTAGCGTTAAATGCAGCGATT
>NZ_JBFRSN010001618.1:0-530 GCF_041473595.1 Vibrio sp. 10N.222.46.A1 | reverse complement strand
GCTTCTCTTGCAGTTCAATGAGTTGATCTTGCATTTCACTTCGAATCAAAGGATCGAGCGCTGAAAACGCTTCATCCATTAATAAGATTTCAGCATTAGTACACAGAGCTCGAGAAAGACCAACACGTTGTTGTTGACCGCCAGAAAGCTGGGCAGGGTACTGCTTGCCGTAACCTTTCAACCCCACCGTTTCTAACCACTCATTGGCTTTCGCTAAACGGTCTTCTTTTTTGATACCTTGTACTTCCAAACCGTACGCAACGTTTTCTACCACGGTGCGATGAGGCATTAAGCCAAAGCGTTGGAATACCATCGACATTTTATGACGACGGAACTCTTCTAATTGCTTGGTATTGAGGCTCATCACATCGATGCCTTCAACCATGATTTTACCTTGAGTCGGATCTATCAAACGGTTGAAGTGGCGAATCAAAGTCGACTTCCCTGAACCAGAAAGCCCCATGATAACGAAGATTTCGCCACGGTTAATCTCAAGGTTAATCTCTTTCAAACCAACGGTATGACCCGTG
>NZ_JBFRSN010001617.1:0-1257 GCF_041473595.1 Vibrio sp. 10N.222.46.A1 | reverse complement strand
GCGTTACCTTCCCCACCAAGAAACCAACAACCTGTTGAGCATCAACCGCAACTAAGAAAGTGCCAACCGGATCAAGCATCAATCCCAACCAATATTCTTCACTATCAGCCAAGCCATGAGAAGCGGGAGCAAATACTATAGGGGCACCAAGATGATGTTGACGATTTATTTGCATAGAGAGCTCTAAGATCGAGCTAATATCAGTTACCTTAGCGTTCCGGATTTGCATATCACTACCTTTTTAAATTCAATAACACCTTAGCAAAAATAGCTTAGCTGTGCACCGTCCTACTCTTTTAACAAAACTTTCGAGCTAGAGCTTGATACCACTAATTACATGACACGATAACGAAGAACAGCTCCCAATTGGGAGCTGTTCTTATATCTAAATCTCGGTTCGTTCTAAACGAATGACGTAAAATCAATCAGATAAGAAACGATTAAAAACCGTTAAACATTTTGGGTCTGCTTTTTTTGATTATTACGGTATAGGTCAAATTGAACAAACCATTCATAGCGACATCTCTAAACTTACTTAAGAATTTTAGAGTTTTAATACGGAGTGATTTTTTTGTTCTAGAAGACCGATTCCCAATGACTGAGCCACCTTCTCCCCCGGTTAATCCTGCAGGAGATATTCCGTAAGTTGGTTGCTTATGAAGCCATACATTTCTAATAAATACATCTACTGGGTAGAGGAATCGTTCACTTTTTTCTATAAAAATTTTCGCCACATGCGGTGTGATCATATAGGCAGTGGTGCATAGTGGTGTTTTAATATGTCGCACTAGACTTTGTTCGTCATCGAGATTTTCAACGACATAATTATACTCTCTCTTAGTCGAATAATTTTCCAATCTCATAAAACCACACTCTTCAATATGCTTACTGGCAAATTGAACCGTTTTTTCAAATACATCGACATCAACAACAACATCGTCTTCGAAGACAATAACTGGTTGATTTAACTGAATGCATCTTTCCCACGCTAAATAGTGACTACCATAACACCCGATCTCACCAGGAACAGCGATCCTTCCATTTAGTGCATAAAAGGCGGTTTCATCATAGAAATCCATCAAAGGATGAGGTTTAGAGGACATAGCATCAACAGCACTCAACTTTTCAATATCTAGAGACTTAATATTTAAAAGTTGCTTTTGGCTGGATAAAAATCGTTCAGATTTACGTTCTAGCGCAATAATAAGAGATTTCACAGTAAAAAAACACCTATTGCTAATAATTTAACCCATAAGA
>NZ_JBFRSN010001616.1:0-1092 GCF_041473595.1 Vibrio sp. 10N.222.46.A1 | reverse complement strand
CACAAGCACTGATTAATGACGAATTCAACATTGATGATTCTATTCAAGCTTTATTGGAAAGCGAGCTATATTTCGACTTAGTTCAGCTCCTTGCTCACGGATTGCCTGTTCGAGAGGCCATTTGGTGGGGCGCACATACGCTCGATGCGAGAAGTGATGTGTGGTCTACAATGCAAAAACAATGTATTTCAACAGCCAAAGATTGGGTCAAGTCACCTTCAGAAGAACAGAGAAGAAAGAGTGAACTCTTTGCGAATAAGCTCCAACTAAATTGTGGGCCATCTTGGCTAGCTCAAGCCGTATTTTGGAACGGATCCGGCAGTATTGTTGCACCTGACTTACCCAACGTCCTCCCCGACCCTTTCTTATATTCCAAAGCGGTAGCGGGTGCAATCAACCATTCCGCAGCCTTACCCAATTGGGATAAAACCAACGAGTACTATAAGAAATCCATTGGTATTGCTCTCGAGCTTGCCAAAGGCAGCCAATCATAAAGTTACAGATGACAGGAGTGGCCGATGACGTTAGCCGCAAGATTAACTGACATGCATGTTTGCCCGATGCAGACACCCGCACTTCCACCAATCCCCCATGTCGGAGGCCCAATCGTTGGACCTGGTGTACCGACGGTTCTCATTGGCAATATGCCTGCAGCAACGCTTGGGGATATGTGTGTTTGTGTTGGCCCCCCAGATAGCATCATCAAAGGCAGTGCTACTGTACTTATCATGAATAAGCCTGCTGCGCGTATGGGAGATACAACCGCCCACGGGGGTACTATTGTCTTGGGTATGCCTACCGTAATGATTGGAGGATAAAATCCTTGCATTTCATAAGGTTTCGAAAAGTCGGCTTACTGGGTAATTTTCTTGGATAAAGTTCAAATTTTTGAGTAAATATCTATTTTACATAGGACTTTTTAAGAAAAAGCGATAGAATATATAAATGTTAAATATTTTATATGAAACATAAGTAATAACTATTAGAAATAACACTTTATGTGATCGAGATATCAAATAACTTTAACAGGACGTGTATGACAGAAATTGCTCATTTACTGACTCCAATCTCGGATAATGACCCCTCCGGCTC
>NZ_JBFRSN010001615.1:0-2362 GCF_041473595.1 Vibrio sp. 10N.222.46.A1 | reverse complement strand
TCTCTTCTCCGACTTCATAATTGGTAGTAACCCCTAGTGATTTTTTTACTGCACTTAACTGTTCTAACGAAACCTTGTATTGGATTGTTGCTTCGCTAGGCTTAGCTTTGCGAATTGCAGGCTCGGGGAAGGTGAAGCTCACTTCATCACTAATATCGCCAGTCAGTAATAATGGGGCAACCTCGATTGCGTCATTTAAAGGCTTACATTCAATATAGTTGTCTTTAAAATCCTTATCTTCTTTAGCTCTAAGTCGTAGAAATGGGATAACTTCTCTCATTACCTTTTTCATTTCGAATAATGCAGCTTTATATATGAAGTTATCTTTATCAACACCTGTTTTTGTTGTTGTCCAAGGCAACAAGCTCGAGTCATCAGCCTCAAACTCTACAATCCCTCGGAAAAAAGCATAATCGGGATGATATTGTGGAATACCGTCAAGGCGCCAACCTGAAATAGTGGTTTGCTCTGCAGAAGATATTAATCGCCCATTACAAACTATATACCAACCACCATCCTTCAAGCTCCTTTCTGATATTCCAGCTGTAATTTTAACTTTAACAGTTGATTTTTCGAAATTAAAATTAACTGGTTTCAATTCTTCCGAAGACTTTAGCTTAATTTCAAAATTATCGACCAACTTGTCATTTATATATATTTTCAAACCAGAGTTTATCGATTTAAAGTGAGCAACGGAACACTCTCGACCTAAAATGTAAACAAAATTCTCAAGATTAAATTGATCAGAAACCGATGGGAATAAATCGTTTACTTCAATTATCGTTTCACCACAACGCAAACTTTCGGCAATCTGTTCAGTGAAGTTAAATTTCCATTCATCCAATCCTTTCCATTGCTGAACATCCACATCTACAGAAAATGGATTATTTTCAGAGTTAGACATCACACGAAAACTATTACCTAACTTAAATAAAGTTCGCTTCATTCCAACCCCAAACTGACCTACCGAAAATGATGTATTTTCTCTTTCTTTTGGTCTGCCAAATCGGAAAGCATAATCCTTTGCTATTTTTAATGGAATTCCACCACAATTATCCCAAATAAGAAATTTATCTTCATTCATTGTAATTCTTATTTCAGGATCTTTAGTCCCATTTGATTTTGCAGCATCAACACTATTATCAATCAAATCAAGGATTGAGCGATCAAGAGGTATATCTCGAGTTAACATTTCAATAAAAAATTCTTTTGTTGGACTTGCATCAATTTGCGTTTCAACAACCATTTCATTACCTTATTTATAAAGTTATTAGTAATTTAATTACCTGAGTTACTTAAATACTTCTTTCTGATGCCAACTCAAATACGCTACGTTTGGCAACCACTTATCTCTTTTTGGTAATCGTATGAATTTGTCATCGAAATCAAAAAATAGACGTTGTGCTTGCTCTCCACCATTAAGACTTTCTGACAGCTTCACTTTAAAATCTTCAGTGATTGAAAACGCCCCTTTATCAAAAGCTTTATGATGCACTGCGCAGAGTGTTAGCCCATTGTTTACATCACAGGGTCCATGAAACTGCTTCCACTTGATATGTGCAGCTTCTAAACCAACAGTTACTTCATCCATTTTAAGGTCATAGCCACACACAGCACATTGATAGTTATAAGCACGGAGTACTTCTTTTCTAAAATTAGGATCGCGCTTTTGCACATTCCGTGTCACCAATTCAACATCTAACTGTGTAGCAATATCCGTGATAAGGCTTTCAGGAAAGCTCTCACTTAAAATCAGTTCAATCAACTCTAAAGTTAATTGGCGATTTCCTTTTAAAACGGCATAAGCTTGGTCGTTAAAGCCAGCAGTTACTCCATGTTTAAATAACTCAGCTTTTGATGGATCTGTATTACTCTTGCGAGACTTGCAATCTTCATCATTATTTACAGTCCAAAAACCATCATTTTTTAAACGCCAAAATGGATATTCAGGATGATAAATGGAACGTTGAGGCCCAAAACGTTTTAGCAGATCTTGTACCTCTTTATGGAACGACTCTTCATATAAGAAGAACTGATCATGCCCATGTAAATACTGAGACAAAACATACGCCATCATAATTGGTTTATTCGGTGCACGTTGGTCACTACGCGACCAGCGCTTAACACCCAAAACTGCTTTTTTAAGCTGATCAGGCGTCACTCAGTAACTCCCAAAACGCTTTGTCTTTAATCTTTGTTATCTTCTTATCTCCATCCACGTAGAGGCTGTAGTGTTTTTCTAACTCACGAATAGACTTCATCAGGTTTTCTTGTTCTTGCCTATCATCTTTGTTAAAAATCGACTTGATATCTTGATTTTTTATCTGTGACACACGGTGAACAATCCAACTAAGAACATAAC
>NZ_JBFRSN010001614.1:0-388 GCF_041473595.1 Vibrio sp. 10N.222.46.A1 | reverse complement strand
GGGTGGTTTTGCTCGAACTGGTCGTTACGAGGGTCGCCAATTTCTTTTTGTTCAGACGCAGCAAAACTGGTCGCGCTTGCTAGTGATGCGCTAACCATTAATAGTGCTGTGACCGAATTACGTATCCAATGCTTTTTCACAGTGATATCTCCAATATACTGATTCTTATACCAAGCGTTGTGAGTTTGCTATTCAAATTAAGAACTGGAGAATTCCTGTTTATATTAATTCATAAACAAACACATTTTGTTACGTGTTGGATATAGCTTGTCTTAGATCAATTAACGGTAGTGACTTCAATCACGTTGAAGTTTATATACCCCTAAAGAGGTATTGGTGGTTAGTGGTATTAAAATTTAATTGAGAATTATTATCATATATAACAATC
>NZ_JBFRSN010001613.1:0-461 GCF_041473595.1 Vibrio sp. 10N.222.46.A1 | reverse complement strand
GTATGCCCTTAGCCAAACACAACAAGGTGGCAGGTAGGGAAACTGCTCAATCAAAACAAAGCTGAGGCGTTAAAGCGTAAAGATGAACTCGAAAGTGAGAAGCATCAGGCGAGGGTACGGCGATTACAAAATGGTGAAGAGCAGGCCAGTAGCCTTGATGATATCAGCATTCGAGAGCGGGGGGTCAAAGACGAATTCATTCTCTTAGTGGTGTTTGTGCCGCTCATCCTATCGTTTATCCCTAATTACGCCCCTTATGTTGAGCAAGGCTTTAACGCGTTGCAGCGTATCCCCAGTCCGTATTGGTTTGTGGTGGGTGCTGTCGTAGTTGATACGCTCGGAGTGCGTGCGATGGTGCGTTATCTCCTCGAGTTTTATGTCTCGCGCTGGAAGGGCAAATGATGGGTTTTCTCGACACACTGATTATTGCGTTCATGACCGGCGGAGTCTCAAGCCTTGGC
>NZ_JBFRSN010001612.1:0-327 GCF_041473595.1 Vibrio sp. 10N.222.46.A1 | reverse complement strand
GTTTTCTAGGTTGATGACGCCGCGTTCACTTGGAAGGGCACCGTAAATCACTTTCATCAGTTCGGTACGACCTGCACCCATTAGGCCAGATACACCAAGAATCTCGCCGCGCTTTAGAGTAAAGCTCACGTCATGAACACCAGAACCAGTCAGGCCAATCACTTCAAGGCAGGTTTCACCGTGGCTCTGTCCGATACGTGGATATTGCTCGTCCAGTTTACGGCCAACCATCATCTCGATTAGGCCATCTTCGTCGGTGTATTTTACTTCACATTGTCCAATGAACTTACCGTCACGAAGCACGGTGATGTCATCACAAATCTCAAA
>NZ_JBFRSN010001611.1:0-424 GCF_041473595.1 Vibrio sp. 10N.222.46.A1 | reverse complement strand
GTCATCACAAATCTCAAAGATCTCTTTCAAACGGTGAGAGATGTAAACAATGCCACAGCCTTCATCACGTAGTTCGTTAATTACTTTAAATAGAGACTCAGTTTCGGTATCGGTTAGTGCATCCGTTGGCTCATCCATGATGATGACCTTAGATTCAAACGATAGGGCTTTCGCTATCTCTACCATTTGCTGCTCACCAAGGCTTAGCTGACCTAAAGGAGTTTTTGAACTGTGTTTTACGTTAAGGCGTTTAAGTAGCTTGTCCGCTTCTTGGTACATTTCGTTCCACAAGATACGTCCCATGGTGCCTGTGATTTCACGACCTAAGAAGATGTTCTCGGCGATGGTTAGCTCAGGAATTAGGTTCAACTCTTGGTGAATGATGCTAATGCCGGCTTGTTGTGAATCACGTGGTCCTTTAAAT
>NZ_JBFRSN010001610.1:0-1998 GCF_041473595.1 Vibrio sp. 10N.222.46.A1 | reverse complement strand
GATTTTCCGGTATAGCGGTTTCCGACGTCTCGGAAAACCAAGTAGTTATCTCTAAGTTACTTTTAATAACGGCTCAAAATTCAGAAGCTTTAGAAAAACTTTCAAAAAACCACAAATTAAATATTAAAATCAAATTTATCAGGCACTTAAAATCTCAAATTTTCTATAACAGTGGCAGTCTTCAATTGAGAACGCATTTAAAAAGTGTTTAAAAAACACACTAATCACTATTTGAGTTACCCAATGTAGATAAATGAATAGTCGCCAAAGAGTTCAGATTGGTATGCTTCTTATACAAAGAGTTGAGTTGTTTGTCGTGAAACAGGTAAGTGAGATCGAGGTTTTACGGATTTGAAAAGTAAACTAGACGCTCTAAAAGAAAACAAAAGTGTAGAAATAGAAAGGAAAAAGCCCCTTTTCCTGTGAAGGAACCGGGGCTAGTTGGCGTGTCAGAGCCTGTGCGGAGATCATCGAGAAATGAACACATTTCCGACACGCCGTTGCATTCTTACCGTAAAAATGGATAGCAGGTGAGAGATGAGAGAGCTAAACACCCAATAGTAAGTATGCTTGCCAGTATCCCTCGCTAAGCGGTTCACGTCTGAACACGAATAGCGAGTTCAACCAATAACTATTGCAATAGTGATATTGCAGAGTTAGGCAACTGTTTTGCTTGAGCTAGTATAGATGTACCAGCTTGTTGCAGAATT
Source organism: Vibrio sp. 10N.222.46.A1 (assembly GCF_041473595.1). Taxonomy (NCBI): domain Bacteria; kingdom Pseudomonadati; phylum Pseudomonadota; class Gammaproteobacteria; order Vibrionales; family Vibrionaceae; genus Vibrio; species Vibrio sp. 10N.222.46.A1. The sequence continues at coordinate 1,288 of NZ_JBFRSN010001610.1, read as the reverse complement.
TGAGCTTTGGTCATTTGCGTTGTCTCTTTCGCAAAGTCCGTATCTTTGATTCGGCTGTTTGAAGCGTCTACGTTCTCTTGAACGTTTGCCAAGTTATTAATACTGTGGCTTAGACGGTTTTGTTTCGCACCCAAATCAGCACGCTGTGAATCAACGTACTGCATTGCAGAGTCGATGACACTGATTGCGTTTTGTGAACCAGCTACAGTATTCAAATCGACATCTTGAACTAATGTCGTTCGACCTACAGCAGGTGCAGGTACAACTTTGCCATCCGCCGTGGTTGTGGTTTCCTGGCCTTCAGGAGCATCATTTTTGAAGCCTAGTTCAGAGGCTAAACCACCCGAGATTCTCATCTCACCATCTAAATCTGGCTCGGCAACAAATACCTGTATGCGACCTTCATCAGTAACCGATGCGTTAATTAAATCAGATTGACCATTAATGTAAGTTGCGAGTTCTTCGATATCGTCGCCGGCTTTGGCGCTTATATCGAGAGTAATCTCTTCACCCGCTTTAGTTTTGAATTCAAACTTAAGATCTTTTGCTGCTACTGGTACTTCCCAGCTTTTATCTTTAGCGTTTTCAGTGTCGAATGTTGTTCCGCCCATACGGAAATCATCCGCACGAATACTAGTCAGCGCCATAATCATCGCTTCACCAGAGTTTGAACCAATCTGGAATGAAGCTTCACCAAATGAACCATTCAATAAACGACGGCCACCGAAAGCTGTTGTCTCTGCGATACGGTTAAGTTCATCTTGAAGAGCCATTGTCTCTTCGTTTAATGCTTGACGCTCTGCTGGTGAGTTAGTGCCGTTTGATGACTGAATCGCTAGATCACGCATACGCTGTAGTATGTTCGTTGATTCGTTCATCGCGCCTTCTGCAGTTTGAGCAATCGAAATGCCATCATTTGCATTACGCATTGCTACATCAAGACCACGAGACTGTGCTGTTAAACGGTTTGATATTTGTAGGCCAGCTGCATCATCTTTTGCACTGTTGATCTTATGGCCTGATGACAAACGTTCCATAGAAGTCGCTAGTTCATTAGACGATTTATTCAAGTATCGTTGTGCTGTCATAGCAGATACGTTAGTGCTTACATTAATAGCCATATTGCTCTCCTTATGAGTTCGCAAAATTTCTGCGAAGCGGCCAGCTTTACTCTCATATGGATAAGCACTGACCGTGTATTACGCGATAAACCCTAGATAAGGTTTAAGATCTGTATTAATCATTTATGAAAAGTATAAAAGCATGTTGTGTGCCAACTTTTATTTTA
>NZ_JBFRSN010001609.1:0-462 GCF_041473595.1 Vibrio sp. 10N.222.46.A1 | reverse complement strand
GTTTTTTATAAATAAAAATAGAGACAGGGAGTCATCAATGAGTGAAGAGTCATTCACCCAGAAACGTGAGTATTACCGCCTGAAGTATCCCAAAAAGGCGCGCCCGGTGATACGAATCAAAGATGAACTTTTTCATGTCAGTGAAGTTTCTGAAAAAGGCGTGCGCTTGATGATGAGTAACATCATCCCGGTCTATCGAGGCTACTCCATGGCAGGCACTTTATGGTTGCATGGTAATAACAGCATTGATATTCGTGGTTCTGTATTGAGACAAGAAGGCGATGAAGTGATCGTTCTGTTATCACAAGGCCCGAGTTTCAAAGATATGGTGGCTGAACAACGATACATTAGGCAAAGGTACCCGGTTTTCTTCGCGAACCTTAGAGTGGCATAAGCAAAGCATCTAAACGCCTAAACCCCAAGTAACTCATGGTTATCTGATATAAAAAGCCCAGCACTTTG
>NZ_JBFRSN010001608.1:0-638 GCF_041473595.1 Vibrio sp. 10N.222.46.A1 | reverse complement strand
CTCGTATCGTCACTGAGGTTGGTTGTTCAATGATGGTCGGTGGCAACATTATGGGGATGACAAGAAACATCCCAACAGCTATCGCCATGGAAAGCCACAAAGGCGCATTCGCTCAAGGCGTCGCCCTCGGTATGGTGTTATTAGCATTGGCATTAGCCCTTAACTTTTTCCTTTCCAGTGTGAGAGGAAAAGGCTATTTAAGAACTTAGGAACGCTGTCATGAGTATAAAAATAACAACGCAGCAAATTTCAATGCGCTACAAAGAGCGTGTTTTGTTCCACATCCCCGAATTGTCGATCGGCCCCAACGATGCCATTTATCTCAAAGGGGACAATGGCGTTGGCAAAACGACCCTACTTAAAATCTTATCAGGATTGATCAAGCCGAGCTCTGGCCGTATTCAGTCTCCGACACAAAGCTGGCAACATAGCCTGTTTCCTCGGTTAAAATTTAAAGACATCATCTATCTCCACCAAACTCCTTACCTTTTTGATGGCTCGGTGTACCAAAATGTCGCTTATGGCATTCGCTTTAATAAAGAGAGTCAAAAAGATAAGCGAGCTCAAATAATTAATGCATTAAGAATGGTAGGTTTAGAAACCTTGGCAGATGAGCACATTTCTGTGTTGTCTGGTGG
>NZ_JBFRSN010001607.1:0-355 GCF_041473595.1 Vibrio sp. 10N.222.46.A1 | reverse complement strand
AGTACACGCGTAATATGGCAACAGGCGCTTCAACGTGTGATCTGGCAGTGATCTTGATTGATGCTCGTAAGGGCGTACTGGATCAAACACGTCGTCACTCGTTTATTTCTAACCTACTTGGTTTGAAGCATTTCATCGTTGCAGTCAACAAAATGGATCTCGTCGAGTACTCGCAAGATCGTTTTGAGGAGATTCGCGATCAGTACCTAGAGTTTGCTGAAAACCTAGAGGGCGAGACTAATATTCAGATTCTGCCAGTTTCGGCACTTGAAGGTATTAACGTTGCTGCGCCAAGCAAAGAGCTTGCATGGTTCGAAGGTCCATCGCTATTAGAAGTGTTAGAGAACGTAGACAT
>NZ_JBFRSN010001606.1:0-313 GCF_041473595.1 Vibrio sp. 10N.222.46.A1 | reverse complement strand
CTTCCTAATATGGTGGCAGCGTTAGGCACGACTCAGTCAATGGTTAACTTTACGCTGAGCAGCTACTTCGTTGTTTATGCTTTCGGGCTGTTATTTTGGGGGCCCCTCAGTGAGAAGTTTGGTCGCAAGCCAATTTTGTTAATCGGGGCAGGTATTTACGTTGTTGCCAGTTTCTTATGTGCCAACTCAGGCAGCATAGAACAATTGATTGGCTTCCGAATTGTTCAAGCGTTTGGTGGTAGTGCCGTCACGGTTGTCGCTGTGGCAATTATCAAAGATCTTTACGATGGGAGAGAACGAGAGAAGATAATGG
>NZ_JBFRSN010001605.1:0-587 GCF_041473595.1 Vibrio sp. 10N.222.46.A1 | reverse complement strand
GTAAGTAATGAAAAAGATTGGTCTCTATCTTTTTACAAACGACTTAAGAATCAACGACAATCAATTGCTCCATTGCGCAGCACAGAGCGTCGACAAACTCATTTGCGCGATTGTCGAACCCACTTTGGTTCGTTTCTCTGCTGATCTCGCGCAAGAGCAAAGTTATGGCGCGCATCGCCAGACTTTTGTTTCACAATCAATAGACAATTTAGAATCGAATTTAGTGAGGCTTGGGCAGCAACTGGTTGTGATTCACAGTAATCATTTAGAACCAGACGCAGCCGAGCAAACACTCAGCCAAATCATTGCTACACAACACGTCACCCACTTTTTCGCCAATGCACACTGCGGTTACGATGAGAGACAATTGATTCATTCACTACAAAGTCGTCACCCTGACTTAATAACATGTTTGCCACACCACTCGACCTTGTTTGACTCACATGAGATGCCGTTTGAATTATCAAAAGTCCCGAGCTCGTTTACCAAATTTAGAAAGCTAGTCGAACACTTAGACGTTAATCGCAATGAGACGGTTATTTCAGCTCTACCACCAGCAGTGAGACTAGCATCGACATCGACATCGA
>NZ_JBFRSN010001604.1:0-413 GCF_041473595.1 Vibrio sp. 10N.222.46.A1 | reverse complement strand
CGTTTATGTCCAAAAATGAGTTGAACGAAGCCGCTCTGCGACTGTGACCCGACTACCAGCTAACCCTGTTTAAAGTCCGTCAATTTTAGCAAATCTTCATTATCACTGGCTCGAATCACTGAGTTGATTTTTCATATACGCCAGAAACGAAAAATGTCGCATCCATGCGACATTTCTCTTTTGGCGGCCAAACCAGTTTTGCTATATCCATTCTAGATTTCAATCCATTAGGAGATTATTCAGAATGTACATATAAGACGCTGTTAATGTTGATTAGTTCCCGTTACGCCGCATTTTTTTTCGATTTATTTTCTAAGTCGAATGACGCTGCGATTAACTTCTTGGTGTAGTCATTTTTCGGTGCATTGAAAATCTCTTCTGCAGACCCTTCTTCCATCACTTCACCCTTCTGC
>NZ_JBFRSN010001603.1:0-774 GCF_041473595.1 Vibrio sp. 10N.222.46.A1 | reverse complement strand
CTAGAAGACTTATATCAAAATTTGGCATCTTTTCTGACAAATGTCTGATTTCTTTCTGTGTTAAGTTTGGGGTTTTAATTGTAAAACTCTCCTTTCCTGATTTAAAAAAAGGCAAACCTTCAAAGTTGCAAACATCAACTAATTTTAGGTCATCTACTTTATATAATACAAATCCTAATGTTTCCATCCTACTACCATCTGCATAATCAAAATACATAACTTGCCTGACCTGTAGTTTTTCTTCATCATTTACTAGTCGATCATTTCTTTCTTGTAATGATCGGTTCAGTCTTGCAATTATTGAATCATACAAAAAACCTGAGAAGTTACTTTGTCTTGTCCAACCTCGTTCATCAAATGACTGCGGAATGTTATCTTCACCAACTATTTCGGTAAATTTTTGTTTATAAGCATCGGCTGCTAATTTTCCAGAAGAATCTTTTAACTCATCACGTGTATATACTTCTGAGTTATAACTTAAACAAAAAATTGAACCACTTTGTAGTTTTGATATGACGATAGATAAATCATCCAACATGCTTATATTAAATCGAGAGTCATAATCCATCCAAATGATGCTTTTTGAATCCAAATTAATTTTTGGAAGAACTGCATTTGAATGCCCGAATTTAATATCAATGCAATCAAACGGCTTATTAAAATGATACCTTTTCCGATTATTGGTGTCCCCTTCGATACTAATCATTTTGTCAATGTGCAATGATTTATGGAATAAGAAAAAATCCACGAAGTATTTGGCACCCAAACCAACAT
>NZ_JBFRSN010001602.1:0-640 GCF_041473595.1 Vibrio sp. 10N.222.46.A1 | reverse complement strand
GCTATTAACTTAGAACGATCAGTTTTGAGTTTAGAACTAGATTAAGCCTACTGAACCTTTAAACGTTGAATCAGTGTCTCTTCATCTAGTTGATACAGCTCATCGAGTAAGTTCATCTGCAAGCTACCTGGGCCACGTGAGTTTTCAGCTGCGATTTCGCCAACCACGCCCAATACCGCTGCGGCTGCCAAACCACTTTCATCACCAACAGCAGCAAATGCGCCAGTCAATGCCGTTAAGGTACAACCCATGCCCGTCACGTACGGCATCATTGGGTGCCCGTTGTTTAACGTCACAACGCTGTCTTTAGTGACAACGTAATCTGTCTCGCCAGAAATCACCACATTCGCACCGTATTCAGCGACCAAACATTGCGCTGCGCCTAATGCTGCATCACTGCTATCTAGCGCATCAACGCCTTTGCTCTGCGCTTGCTCGCCCGCTAACGCGATAATCTCAGACGCGTTACCACGAATGATCAACTTGTCAGCTAAGCGTGCAATTTCACGAGAAGTCTCGGTACGCAGCGTACTTGCGCCACAACCCACAGGGTCAAGAACCACGACTTTGTTGTTCGCATTCGCTTGTTCAACAGCAAAACACATTCTTGGCGTCCAAACACTGTCGAGCGTGCCAATGT
>NZ_JBFRSN010001601.1:0-267 GCF_041473595.1 Vibrio sp. 10N.222.46.A1 | reverse complement strand
AAAAAGAAAACGCCCCAATCGAAATTGAGGCGTTTGAAATCACTATTAACGTAAGTCTAAATTAGTATTTTACGTTTGAATGGTATTGACTGAGGATAGCAACAATCTCGTCCATTTTTTCTTTGCTTGGCGGATTTGTACCTTCAAGAGGGTAGTCGTGACCCAATGCTTCCCACTTATGAGCACCTAGCTTGTGGTATGGAAGCAGTTCTACTTTTTCGATGTTATCCATGTCCTTAATGAATTCACCCAGAAGATGCGCATCTT
>NZ_JBFRSN010001600.1:0-630 GCF_041473595.1 Vibrio sp. 10N.222.46.A1 | reverse complement strand
GAAGTGATGCGAGTGACTAAGGAAGTCTAGTATGGCGGCATTTGAATACAAAGCGCTGGATGCCAAAGGTAAGAGCAAAAAGGGTTCGATTGAAGCGGATAATGCTCGTCAGGCTCGCCAACGTTTAAAAGAACAAGGTTTAATGCCGGTTGAGATGACCGAAGCTAAGGCGAAAAATGCGAAAGGTACTCAGCCTTCGACCAGCTTTAAGCGTGGTATCAGTACGCCAGATCTTGCGTTGATTACTCGTCAAATATCCACGCTCGTTCAATCAGGTATGCCGCTAGAAGAGTGCTTGAAAGCGGTAGCTGAGCAGTCTGAAAAGCCACGTATTCGAACTATGTTACTGGCAGTCCGATCTAAAGTGACAGAAGGTTATTCGCTAGCGGATAGCTTGTCTGATTATCCACACATCTTCGATGAACTGTTTAGGGCCATGGTTGCGGCGGGTGAGAAGTCTGGTCACTTAGATGCGGTATTGGAGCGACTGGCCGATTACGCAGAAAATCGTCAGAAGATGCGCTCTAAGCTGCTACAAGCGATGATCTACCCTGTGGTGCTGGTGGTGTTTGCGGTGACGATTGTTTCGTTCCTGTTGGCAACCGTGGTACCTAAGATCGTCGAGCCTAT
>NZ_JBFRSN010001599.1:0-204 GCF_041473595.1 Vibrio sp. 10N.222.46.A1 | reverse complement strand
AATTGAGGTTTTCCCATGAAAGTTGGTATCCACCCAGAATACAAAGCAGTTTCTGCAACTTGTTCTTGCGGCAACACATTTGAGTTCAACTCAACGCTAGCAAAAGAATCAATCCACCTAGACGTATGTGACAAATGTCACCCGTTTTACACTGGTAAGCAACGTATCGTAGATACGGGCGGCCGTGTTGATCGCTTCAACAAG
>NZ_JBFRSN010001598.1:0-2259 GCF_041473595.1 Vibrio sp. 10N.222.46.A1 | reverse complement strand
GGCTTACTTTATTCCCAACAAAGCTTAATGTAAAGCATTCTCATTTGTGTTGATTGAGATATGTGTACCTATGCTTAAAACTGGCGAGATCGGGTCAATAGCCAAATTAAATATATGCCACCTACAATACCCGTCATCCTGCCTATCGGCACGCTTGCTTGAAAAGGCAACCATTGAATTAAAACATCCGCAGTTAAGACCAACAACGCGCCCATAAGAGCTGAGGAGAACAAGGATAATGCTCGCGACTTTCTCAATCGACCAACTAATTGAGGAGCAGCAAGGGCAATAAAGGCAATAGGCCCAGCAGCTCCTGTCGCGAATGCGGCTAAGACCACAGCAAAGAAAATCATAGAAAGACGGACTCGCTCTACTCGGATACCCAGCTGAGTTGCGATGTCATCCCCCATCTCTATCATGGCAAGCGCACGCTTTAGTATCATCATAAAAGGGAGGAGGAGAAATACCCCAATAAGTACAGGATAAACATGTGTCCATGTCCTAGCATGCAGTGATCCTGCAAGCCATAGATTAGCCAAAATGGCATTGTCTAAATTACCCTTAACTAACATCAGGCTGTTCAGCGCACTCAAAATGGACCCGACCCCAATACCAGTGAGTATTAAGCGATACCCTCCAACCACTCCTGCTTTTACCGCGAGTAAGTAAACGATAACAGCCGTGATTACTCCGCCGACTATCGCCGCGATTGCCACTTCGATAGCCCCTTGCTCAAACAAAACTATTTGAGCAATTGCCCCGGTAGCAGCCCCCGTTGTAAAGCCAATGACATCAGGAGAACCAAGAGCATTTCTTGATACCGATTGAAATACCGCACCAGAAATGCCTAACGCAGCCCCAACAAAGACCGCAGTAAGAACCTTAGGTAGTCTTATGTTAAGAATTATTCGATCTTTTACGCCCCTCTCTCCAGCCCCAAGAATGATATCGGCCACTTGAGGCAACGAGATATTAAACTTACCCAATGTCATGGAATAAGTTGCAATAGCGCAAACTGATATCAACAAAATCAAAGCGATAAGTATATGAGACGGTTGATAACAGAAAGAAAACTGACCGAAGCGTACAACACTTCCCGAGCCAGAATTTTGAAGAGTGTAAGGCTCAATCATCATAGGAGAGATATCTTCCAACGTTTCACTAAGAATACAAAGAATGGCCCGCCGATTAGAGCAATCATAATACCTACACTGATCTCATTGGGATACCCGACGATCCGGCCTAGCACATCGGCGACAACCGCCAGAATGGATGCAATCAGTAAAGAGAAAGGCATCAACCATTTATGATCCGGCCCCGCCGCCATCCTTGCAATATGAGGGGCAGTAAGACCAACAAAGCTGATAGGACCAGCCGCCGCAGTAGAGGTCCCCGCTAAAACCACAATAGCAATAGAAGCAAAACACCATATTTTGATCGGGTTAACACCTAAGGCGTGACCAATATCGTCCCCTAACGAGACAGTATCTAAGGCTTTACTTAATGAAAATGCGATTACTAATCCAATGGCTATTAACATGGCAGCCGGGATCAAGACATCGTAACCTCGCCCTTGAAATGACCCCACAGCCCAATGTCTATATTGTTCAAACACCATTTCATTGCTGTTTATTGTGATCATATGAGTCAGTGCAAGCAACACAACCGACAAAGCAGTTCCCGCCAATACAACTCTTACAGGGTTAACCCCTTTATTTACCCCAGCAAGGGCAAAAACACCCGCTCCGGAAACAGCCGCCCCAAGTAAACCAAACCACATCACATAGGCCATATCATGGATGCCCAGAAAGGCTATCGCTGAGACTATGGCAACTGTCGCCCCCGCATTGACACCGAGTATCCCAGGATCTGCTAATGGGTTACGAGTTAAGCTTTGCATGATAACGCCTGCAACACCAAGCGCACCGCCAATAACTAAAGCTAACAAGGTGCGTGGAATTCGAAGGTGGACAACCAATAGATGATCACTGTTGGTTGGATCAAAAGAAAAAATCGCATCCAAAGTCACTGCCGGCGATATGTAATGCGTGCCGATAAAAAGGCTAAAACACGAGGCAAAAAATAACAACACGACTCCCGCCATCAGCCATCGTCGTCGTTGTCCATTTCTTATCTGTTCAAATGCTTCTGCAGGACCAGCAATACTTGTCATTACGGACATCCTTTACCCATTGTAGCCATTAACCTGCATTTGTATCTCGTTCAAAAAGCTGAACAATGTCGTTAACGATTTCAGTG
>NZ_JBFRSN010001597.1:0-1242 GCF_041473595.1 Vibrio sp. 10N.222.46.A1 | reverse complement strand
TACTAAATTGCTCTAACACACTGTGGAACAGCATTGCAAAAAAGTATAATGGGCTTGGTTTAACAAGTATTTCAATGGCTTGCGGTGCTATAGCCCTAGGGATAGAACCCTCGATTCAGTGCGTATTATGTATATTATGTTAAATTGAGTTTGGTGTTTATAAGGCAGGTACCTTTATGTGATGCCCTGCCTCTTGTTTGACTACCAAACTGACGTTCCATTTAACAGTAAGTCTATTTACCATAAAATACCTAATAAACATATTTCCTAATCTTCGATTAAGAATACGTTTATTAGACTTCAAGCATTAACCTATCAATTGCTTCAATGATCTCTTTGGTTCTTACAGGTTTGGTAATGAAATCATTCATACCGACATCTAAACAAGAAAATTTATCTTCTACTGATGTGTGTGCCGTTAGCGCGACAATTGGTGTTTTGATGTTTGCGTCTCTCATGTATTTGGTTGTGGTTATTCCGTCCATAACTGGCATCGACACATCCATCAAGATAATGTCTATCGGGTCATTACCTCTTTCTACAAAGCCAATGGCTTCTTCACCGTTGCTTGCGATGAAAACTTCATGGCCTTGCCGCGCAAGGATCAATTGAATCACCATCTGATTGGTTGGGTTGTCTTCAACAACTAACACTGAATAACGGGTTCTGGGAACTTGCGAGTATTTATCTTCTGCAGCATGATCTTGATTGTTCGTAACTCTCGTTAGAACTGGTAACCGCACTTCAAATTTCGAGCCTTTTCCTGGCTCACTCTCGACCGATATACGCCCGCGCATCAGTTCTACTAGTCGTTTTGTTATTGCTAAACCTAAGCCGGTGCCACCAAATCTACGTGTGATTGTGCTATCGGCTTGCACGAACGGACTGAATAATGACGAAAGTTGCTGTGAGCTGATGCCAATTCCGGTGTCTTCTACGCTAATACGGAATGAACTGTGCTGGTATGTAATAGAAACATGTACATGCCCGTGTTCAGTGAACTTTATTGCGTTACCAATGAGATTAAAAAGGATCTGTGCTAAGCGACTTGGGTCGATGTAATGTAGTTCACCTTCTGGAATGTCGCTAGTTAGGGTTAACGACAACCCTTTATCGTCTGCTATCTTCTTTTGTTCAGATAAAACAAAAGTTACAGTGTCTCTTGCATTGCTCCATTGAGGAGCCAACGAGAAGCATCCAGATTCAATCTTTGAAAAGTCCAATACATCACTGATGATCGCC
>NZ_JBFRSN010001596.1:0-519 GCF_041473595.1 Vibrio sp. 10N.222.46.A1 | reverse complement strand
TGTTAGAGCAATTTAGTAATGTCCGGTTTGAGCCATTTTAAAATGTCCTCCTAAGCTTACCTATATTGGTCTGCTTAGGAGTTATCTGGATGCTTATTACTATGAGTGAAAAAGATATTCATCGATTCAAGGTTCTGACTGACGTACGTGAAAAACGACTACGCCAAGTTGACGCTGCTATCATTTTGAACCTGTCTGCGCGTCATATCCGACGTTTGGTCAACAAACTTGTCTCTCTTGGCGCGCAAAGTCTTACACACGCAGCGCGTGGACGCCCAAGTAATCGACGCTACTCAGAACATTTCAGAATTGAAATACTGAAACTTATCCGTGAGCATTACTCTGACTTCTCACCAACGTTCGCTCTGGAAAAACTGACTGAACTGCACAATCTATCAGTCTCTAAAGAAACACTGCGTCAATGGATGATCGCCGACGGACTGTGGCTTCCACATGCGAAACGAAAACCTCGGATCTATCAGCCTCGTTACCGTCGTGATTGCTTGGGTGAACTTATTC
>NZ_JBFRSN010001595.1:0-270 GCF_041473595.1 Vibrio sp. 10N.222.46.A1 | reverse complement strand
CTCAGCATCACATTGAAGTTTTGATCAGCTTGACCATAACAAGGCAGCGTCATAAAGAACGAAATACCTTTTGTGGTAAAGTCAGCAGGATCGTCATGTTCTAGTGTTCCTGGCTGCATCATATTTGCTACGCTGAAAATAACTTTTGGCTCATCGCTCGCTTGTGCAAAGCAGTGATAAATCGACATTTCACCATAAGCTAGGCCGTTGTTCTCCATGCTACGGAAAAGTTCAGTACCCACAAATGGGATCTCCCCAGCACAGTGAACA
>NZ_JBFRSN010001594.1:0-778 GCF_041473595.1 Vibrio sp. 10N.222.46.A1 | reverse complement strand
CCTCCACGTAGCTGGACAACGGCTTTACAACCAAAGTGATGTGTTGATTTAGGTTGCCCTGTTCAAAACCAATCGCATCGATATCTTGAAACAGTGATTGAGTCTTGTGACGATGAAGTTGACCTTCTTTGACGTACCAAATATTGCCGTCTGCAGTAATGGAAGAGGATGAAACTACAAAACTATCTGAATGGCTCTTACCTTGAATGACAACTCTAACAAAGCTCCCGATCAGCAAAGGATCTGGCTGTTGAAGAGGGGAGTCTATTTTTAATATGAGGTTACGCATACGTGTTGATTGTTCCACGAGCAGTGAAAGGTGACTCGCCCGTGCTGCCCATTGTTGCCCTGAATCTAAATCAGATGCTGACTGAATTGTCACCGACAGTGCACTCAAATCGGAGGGGAGCTGTTGCCAGTCGCGTTCTGTGAGCTGAAGATGTACTTCAGCAGTTTCTATGGATTTGATCTGTCCCAACGAGGTTCCGGATGCAACAACACTGCCTGTGGTGACGTTGCTTTGGCTGACAATGGCATCATAAGGAGCATGGATATTCGTGTTATTTAGTTGTTGCTTAGCATCTTCAACTGCTTGTTGTGCGGCGTTTAATCGTGCCTTTGCTGCTTTAAACTGAGGCTCTCGCAAAGCGAGGGGGCTCGGTGCCTCTTCTATACCTGAAGTTTTCCATTCTTTTTGAGCACGTTGATGTTTGCGTTGTTCTTGGAAAAATGAAAGTTGTGCGTTAGCTAGCTCTTTTTCTGCGTTAGCCAGTAGTAC
>NZ_JBFRSN010001593.1:0-666 GCF_041473595.1 Vibrio sp. 10N.222.46.A1 | reverse complement strand
AAATTATAGTTGGTAATAATCTAACAAGAACAAAAAATGAATATTTACTCTTCAAAGAAAGTTGTCGCAATTGGTGGTGGTCACGGCTTAGGTCGTATGCTTGCGGCATTAAAAGACTTTGGTAGCAACGCGACAGGCATTGTTGCAACCACAGATAACGGTGGATCAACCGGGCGTATTCGAGATTGCCAAGGTGGTATCGCTTGGGGTGATACTCGTAACTGTATCAACCAACTAATCACCGAGCCTTCGATCAGTTCGATGATGTTCGAATACCGCTTTCGCGGTCAAGGTGAACTCGATGGTCACAACCTCGGTAACCTAATGCTGACTGCACTAGACAACCTTTCTGTTCGCCCATTGGAAGCGATCAACCTGATTCGTAACATGCTTAAAGTCGATGTGAATATTGTGCCAATGACGGAACATCCTTCCGATCTCACTGCTTTGTCAATGGACGGCCGTTGGGTTACGGGTGAAACCAACGTTGATGACATGACAGAAAAACTGCGCATGATGGACTTGTCTCCAGAAGTTCCTGCGACCAGAGAAGCCGTTGCAGCTGTCGAACAAGCAGACTGTATCGTGCTTGGCCCGGGAAGTTTTCTAACCAGTGTTATGCCGCCCCTTCTACTGCCAGAAATTGGTAAAGCGATCGCTGATAAT
>NZ_JBFRSN010001592.1:0-389 GCF_041473595.1 Vibrio sp. 10N.222.46.A1 | reverse complement strand
GGGTGGGTACCGGCACTGTGTTTCTGCTTTCAGAATTACACCGCTCAAGAAAACGTATCGCGATCGCTGAAAAAAGACACCATCACTTAAAAAACGTCAATCGGGCATTGAGAGAGCAAAACTTCGAGTTTTCTGAAAAGGCTCATCGTGATGAATTGACAGGGATACTTAACCGACACGCGATTCGTGATTGGTTGAAAATGCAGTCGCAACAGGTGAAGCAAGGCCACGGCAAGTTAAGTATGATCTACCTGGACATTGACTACTTTAAAAGTGTGAATGACAAATACGGACACCTGATGGGTGATCATATCTTGCGTGAATTCAGTATGGTGGTTGGCAGCTCTATCAGTGCGACGGACAAACTTGTACGTTGGGGTGGTGAAGAG
>NZ_JBFRSN010001591.1:0-571 GCF_041473595.1 Vibrio sp. 10N.222.46.A1 | reverse complement strand
GCCTAAAATCTCTAACCCTGCGAAGGTCGAGCTTTCGATAATCACCATTGCCCAGAATACGCCAGTCATGTTGGTCAATAAGCTACCTGCTAGTCCTTTAACGCCGCCTGTTGGCGAAGCAAAATAACTGGTGCAACCTAAGAAACCGGCCCATGACAGCAAGCCGAAAGAGATAGCTATCCATCCCCATAGACCTGACAAAATACCTGTTGTTAATGAAATCGCGACTAATGTACTCATACTATTTCTAAAGCCTAATTACGAAATTCATCGCACCGGATTTAGCCTCACTTAAAATCAAGTAAGCATATTATGGGAAGAACGCCTTCTTTTAGCCGATCATGATCACATTAATAATGTACGTTAATGTGCATTTATCACCAGATAGAGACCGAAATCGCTTATTCAACATATTAGGTTATCAGCATATTATCAAATTACCGTTATAGAACTGACGGTTTGCCTTTCATCATGCGCTTGCCTTCTCGCTTAATACATTCAGCAAGTGGGTTTTCTGCCATATCCGCACGCCAAATAAACGAAAGCGTACTTTCCATTTCAAGCTCAGGAA
>NZ_JBFRSN010001590.1:0-794 GCF_041473595.1 Vibrio sp. 10N.222.46.A1 | reverse complement strand
CGTTAAATATGGGCCGTTTGCTACCAAACTTCTTAAAACAGGAACGTGTTCATATTCTCGCCAAACATCAAGATCACCAATTAAATGATGAATAGAGCTATCAAAAACTTTGCGAGTACCTGAACCATGTTCACGCAATACCCACTTCGCTTGTTCTAGTTGCGCCAAACTGACACGTTCACGCTTTGCAAATGGGTGATGAGCCGATGCAACCACCGTTAAATGGTCGGTACACCACACTTCTTGATGAACTCGGTTATCGTCACAGCGACCTTCGATAACGCCAAGGTCATATTGGTAATCTAATACGCCATCTATAACCGCATCGGTACTTTGTACACCAAGCGAGATTCGCATCTCAGGAAAGTCGTTATCAATAATACTGATGAGGTCTGGAACCAGGTGTTCTGCCGGGGTTTGGCTCGCACCGAGTTTGAGCTCTCCACTCAATAAATGCTGCTCGTAAAAACCCATTTCAATTTGCTGTGCATCTTGCAGTAAACGCTTCGCTTTTGGCCTAAGCCACATGCCCCAATGAGTGAGCGCCATTTGCTTGCCCTGCCTTTCAAACAAAGGCCTGCCGAGCATTTTTTCCAATTGTGCAAGAGACATACTTGTCGCCGACTGAGTCAATGCAAGCCTATCAGCTGCCTGACTTACGCTTCCCGAATCTGCTACCGCGTCAAAGACGGCGAGTTGCTTTAATGAATAACGCAAAATCTATCCTTAATTCTTTTAATAACTTATGTCCTGCTGCTCGTTTTTGTTAAGCCGATGAGCAATCAATTTCATTC